>JAPLWK010000008.1:0-140780 GCA_026396615.1 candidate division WWE3 bacterium
CCGTCAAAGTCACCACAACCGTATAAATAGCTATAATGACAACCAACAGGATAGCTAATACTTTCTGCATGATTTATCTCTCCAGTATTTATGATTTGTAGCAGCATTTTAGCAACATAATCCCCATTTTTCAACTATAGGTTTCTATAAAGTCGTTGACTTTATATATATACCAGCACATAATTAAACTATGCCCTTCTGGGAACGACAAGCCGACTCAGCATCAGCCGAAAAACCTCAAACCGACGAAGGCCGACGCTTCGGGGTAGAAAGTGGTAGTTGCGCCTATGCTTATCAAAAAAAACAGGAACAGGACGAGCACCCCAGCAACCAAGATCGTTATTTTACTGCTGGTCGAGCATTTGGGGTTTTTGACGGAGTCGGCAGCCTGGCGGAAAGTGGCACCGCTGCCGAAATGGCTCGAGACGCTATAATCAACAAGTTCCAACAATATCCCCGTAAACTAAATGTTAGTGAGGCGCAAAATCTGGCGCAACAATCGTTAGAAACTGCTCAAGCGGCCGTAATGACTTTAAGAGGAGCCGGCGAAACCACCGCGGCCATCGGCGTAATTGCTTACAAAGAAAATGGGGAGCGCGCTCTTATAGTTGCCCATGCCGGTGATTCCAGAGTTTATCTACGCCGGCAAATTCAAGGAAAATGGCAAATATATTGCCTAACGGTTGATGATAGTGAAGCTTCAAAAAATATGAATCAAGCTGATGCTGTGAGATTGCAAAATAAATTAGATGAAGTTGTAGATATTGAAGAGGCAGCAAAACGGGGGCAGGTTACTCCTCAGGAATACACAGCTTACAAACAGCGACACGTAATGTCGAACTCCGTTGGACCGCACGCTAAAGGACTAAATATTTCGGGAGCTTGGGATATTTTCACCGGAGACGAAATAATTATAGCCACCGACGGGGTCCATGATAACTTAACTAACTCAGAAATTAATAAAACTTTAACTGAAGGCAAAAACTCTCAAGAACAGGCAATAGCTCTAAACAACGCCGCCTACTTACGCTCTCAGGATACCAGGCATCCCCGACATAAAGCTGATGACATTACCTCGGTTGTTACTAAGGTAGTCGCAGAAGATCTACAACCTGTTACTCCGGAAGCGCCCACAGCCCCGACAGACATAAAAGCCGGTGGGCAAATTAAAGGTTGGACGGTAATCGCAAGAAATGGCGACTTTGCTATTCTTAACAAGCCCGAATTAGATGAAGTAGGAAAAGAATATACTCGTACAAGGACAGTCTATTTACCGAACTACCTCCAAGGATTGGAACAAACTGACTGACACTGTAGGGGCCCGCCTGAGGCGGACCCGCAACAGATGTAATTTTGCCGTTACTTCAAGCTTTGTAACCTCCGTACACTCAACCCCAAGCGACGCGCGCCAGGCTCTACACTCACGACGACGACCTCCACCTCTTCCCCTTCTTTAAGAGGACCGACGGTTTCGGAAACGTGGATTAAGCCATCAACGCCCGGTTCCAAACTTACGAACGCCCCAAAGGGAGCGATTTTACTGACTATACCCTGCACGATCTTGCCTTCCGGGTATCTTTCGGATACACCGACCCAAGGATCGGATGCGAGAGCTTTAATGCTTAAAGCCAGCTTCCCGGAGGCGGCGTCGACTGTAAGAACCCGCACGGTGACGCCATCCCCTACTTTGTAGAGTTTAGATGGCATGGTTACTTTATCCCAAGCCATTTCCGAGACGTGAACTAATCCTTCCACCCCACCAAGATCAACAAACACGCCAAACGGTGTGACGCCGGAGACGTGACCTTCCAAATCGGAACCGACGGTGATCTCCAGAAGTCGTGACGCCGCGGCTTTTTTGCCATGGGACGACGAGACTTCTTTTTCGGAAAGCACCAAACGATTATTGGTCTCATTGACCTCAATCACTTTAACCATTAACGTTTGGCCAACTAAAGACTCCGCTTTTTGGGCCAGGTCCGCTTCACTGCCAGCGGCTGTGCTGGAATTGTCTTCAGCGAAATGGGCCCCGCGATCTAAATGACTTAAAGGTACAAAGCCTTGCACTCCGAGAACTTCGACGACCAGACCACCTTTATTATATTCGGTGACCTTGGCCTCAAGGATAGTGCCTAGATTTTCGTACTCTTTAAAATCGCGCCAGTGACGCTCTTTTTCGGCCCGGCGTAATGATAACACCGTGTACCCGGAATCGTTCTCCGACTGGATCACTTTAGCCAAAACCGTGTCTCCAACCTTTAAATTTTTGACGGTCCGGTTAGTGTCCTCCAGTTCCCGGCCAATAACGATCCCCTCCGACTTGCCACCAATATCAAGAAGTAATCGGTTGTGAGCCATCGAAACCACAGTGCCTTCAACGAGCGTACCATTCTTAAAAACCCGGGGCTGCACCTTCGTATGTTTTTGAAGGAGCTTGTCCATCGGATTTTCAGGATCACTAATTTTTTTTGATTTTTGAATTTTACTAATTGCCATAAAATTTAACACCTCCAGACTACCTCGACTGAGATAGAGACATCTTATCACAACAACAATAATCAATGTAGGGGCGAGGCGAGTAGATATGTCATTCCGGGCTTGACCCGGAATCCAGTAACCTGTAGAAAGATAAACTCTCGGTTACGTATATTTAACCGAGAGTTATTTGAGCAATCGTTATACTGGCTGCGCGAAGGACTCATGATAACGAATTACATGAGACTATACGGTATACAGTGAAACAACTCCGCTTGAACGATTAGCAAGTCGTAAGCCATGCCATTGTAGTTAAACCCGACTATATCATTCCTTTTTTGGATAAAGTCAACGAATAAGTTGCTTAAAAAGCAGCTTACGACTGTTGAGCCCCGGGCTATTTCGAGGATCTTGTTACTAAAGTCAGCACTCAGTCTGCCTCCACAGCAAACTACCAGCGCCTGCTGTTTTCTAAGGTCATTCATCTCTATCTCCTTGCTAAAAATCCGATTTCCCCGATTATACTCCGCTTCGCGACTGTTTGCCGATTGCCGAAAGCTGCTGGCTGGTCTATAGTGTGGCTTAAAGATTGAGAAAAGGAGAGCGAACATGATAATTTATAAAACCCTCGGAAAAATAATCGAGGCAGAAAAAGTCTTAACGAAGTAGTTGATGAAATCATCGGGCTTTTTCAGAAACTTGGCGATGATGTCGACGAATTTGCTTACAAAGCCTCTACTCGAGCTACTGAATGAAACGCAGTATCAATACGAGTACCCACCGACGAATTTAGCTCTACAGCCAGCGCTCTTCCCGCTGCCGGAAGCAACACCAGTCGTCAAAATTACTACCCGCCTGCTGCCGCCAAATAAAAGGTTTGAGTTTGACGAGAGTATTTGGACAAGAAGCTTCCCAGTTATAACAGCCACACTTGATTTACCGGCAAACTGGAAAGAACTATCGGAAGTCGACAGATACACTTATCGAGAAATCGACCAAATGTTTAATCAAAGTACCAAAAATTGGAAGAAGACTGAAGAGACTGTTGGCAACGTAATCAAAGTTACCTGGACTTATTGTTTTAAGGGTAAGCTAAACAAGTTTGACTACAGGAATCAAGAACAATAGAACCAAAAACCCCGCGAAGCTTTTTTAAGACGCGGGGATTTTCTTATGATAAAGTTAAATAGTGCGGATCGAAATAGACCAATCGTGGAAAATTGAGAAGTTTGATAAAGCCACTATTATTGCTTTCTCTAATGGCACAAAAGGATCGGTGCGAATTTCACAGCGGGCAAAACGGGAAGCCTTTGCTCTACTGGAAAGTCATTATGGTAAAAGCACTCTAAACATCTTTAGAATCTTCGCGGCTGTTATAACCCTACTACTAGAAAAATATAAGCTACAACCAAATAGGATAGTTATTGACGAAGAGTATAGCGGTAACGGTGACCTAATTATCAAGTACATTAAATCATCTTTGTCCGATGAAATTGACATCGTTTCCGGAAATATTGGAAAAAGTTCTAGGGCTCATGTTGAAGCTTATGAGGTTTTTAAGAAGAAAAGGCCGGCGGGTTTTAATATTCTCGAATCTGAAATTCTGAAATTTCTTCGCGATAAGTACCTAAGAAACAAAAAATGACCGGGAGCTTGTGACTCCGTCTCGCTTTAGCGGATGTATTACAACCCGGGTCGGCGAGCCCACGGTCATTCTTTATTATAGTTGAATTTTACAATAAATCAACTTGGATATTCGGATTAATTGGGATGCGGCGACGAAACTAAAGGCTAGATAAACTTTGTCCTAACAAGCTTTTCTAATATAAAGCATTACTACAATTGGCGCCTCGACAATTGGCAGCGAGTGAAACGAGCGTCTATTCGGATTCATTCGGACGATAAATGATTCTCACTGTGCTGGCGGTTACCTATCTTTCCCGAAAGTATTTTCGGCGACTTTGGTCTTAACTTCTCTGTTCGGAATGGGAAGAGGTGTCTCCCCAAAGCCTTAACTACCAGCACGGTAGGAACCAAGGTGGTTCTATTTAATTTTCAATTTACAATTTAAAATTTAAAATTTACCAAGTGGAATCTGAATAGAACGCTGCCGGTATTTTAACACCAACAGAAATTTAAAACGAGTAATTCAACAGATATTGGTCATTAGTACGGCTTGACTTAAACTATTACTAGCCTTACATCTACCGCCTATCTTCCCCAAAACTATCACTAGTCGTGAGGAACCACCAAATGGTGGACCAGGTAGTCTCCCTGGAGACCTTAAGTTTAATCTTGGGGTGTGCTTCGTGCTTAGATGCTTTCAGCGCTTATCACGACCCAACATAGCTACCCGGCAGTGCCCTTGGTAGGACAACCGGTACACCAGAGGTTAGTTCACTCCGGTCCTCTCGTACTAGGAGCAAATCCCCTCAAACTCTCACGCCCGTTGTGGATAGAGACCGAGCTGTCTCACGACGCTCTGAACCCAGCTCGCGTACCACTTTAACCGGCGAACAGCCGGACCCTTGGGGCCTTCTTCAGTCCCAGGATGTGATGCACATTATTCTACAATTACTTGCAGTGTAGACTATACCTTCATCCTCCGTCGCGTAAAGCTATGGAGGAGACTAGCGTTTGATAAATGGTCAAAGACCATAAATCTCACTACTTTTTCTCTCACTTAAAGAGAAATTTCGATCAGTCGTTACGGGGTCAAGCAACTTTATATCTCATAGATTCAACAACGTACGGCGAGATTAACTCCCGCAATTTTGTCATTGAACTTGACGGAATATAAATTACAAATGTCTTTTTATGATGTTGGATTCGGGCTTCCAGCGAAAGTCTTTGTAGACTTTTCTGGATCAAAAGTTGTTCCGCGTAAGAATACGCCTGAGTATTCAAGCGCAGCGCGTTACAGTCATTTCTTTTATAGCCATCATCCATCACCCAAATTGCCAACATTCGCGGATTTATAACATTTGGAAGATTCGCAGGAATTATTCGGTGACCGTTCCGATAGAATAGGTCAAAATATTCCTTAAAAATAGGGGCGGTTTTTGTTCTTAAAGTAGCATAGTGGTAACTTTTATTAGTTCGGGCGTCTAAACGCTCTGTGACAGCTAAAGTCGACGTTAAAGGTAGCAACATCTGCTGCTTCCATTTGACGTATTCTAACTGTTTTAGCGAGTGGCCCATCACCAATCTAAAGTTACGACCGTTTTTCTCTAAGAAACCGTCACCTAAAAGTGTTCCAATTATTAAATCCTGTTGCCGACTTCCCACGGTATTGTCCATAAGACCTGAGTTCAATTTTACATCTTATGGAGTCCACCGTTATGAGCTAGTTTTTTAAATCATGCTCGATTGCTCGAGCCGCGACCCTAAACTCTTCGTTCAAGCCGACATCGAGGTGCCAAACCTTGCCGTCGCTATGGACGCTTGGGCAAGATCAGCCTGTTATCCCCAGAGTAGCTTTTATCCATTATGCTCCGCCCTTTCCATACAGTTGCGGAGGATCACTAAATCCTACTTTCGTATCTGCTAGACTTGTAGGTCTCGCAGTCAAGCTACCATATGCTTTTGCGCTTACAACCTGATTTCCATCCAGGTCAAGGTAACCTTTGAGTCCCGGCGTTACTCTTTAGCCGGGAACCGTCCCAGTTAAACTGCCCACCAGACGTTGTCTCAAACCATTGTAATTGGTCTGGTTAGAGTTAAAGTTCGGAAAGAGAGGTGTTTCATTGGCGCCTTGCGGCTCCCTCCTACGCTACACAAACTAAACCTCAACTCAATGTCAAGCTACAGTAAAGCTTCATGGGGTCTTTTTGTCCTACAACGGGTAATCCGCATCTTCACGGATACTTCAATTTCACCGAGCCCACTTTCAAGAGAGCACTCCGGTCGTTAAGCCTTTCATGCAGGTCGGAACTTGCCCGACACGATTTTGTTAATCCTCGATATTTAAATCGAGTTTTGCGATCATTTCTGTCGCAATCCTTAAGTCGCCTTAAGGTCCAGACTATATCACGTTCCTCCGCCAGCCGGCGGAGGACCTTGGCGTATAGTCGTTGAGGAGCCGTTGCAAATCTTCCAGACGTCGCTTGTTTTTAGCAAGCTTGACTGGACAATTTTCTAAAAAGAAATTGGCTAAACTCAAAACATCAACTTGTTTGCCAGTTTCGAAGTGATAGAGTTTTTCGGCCGGACGATAGTATTTATGACCAAAACCGAAGTATTTAAGAAATAAATCGATAATCGCCTCTTCACGCATTAGAACACAAAAGTATGGCTGCAATCGGTCACCCGACTTTCGCCAACCCATTGATCCTTCCGCGTCAACTATCCCCGCTAAAAAATAGCCTATCTGCTTTCGATTATGCTTTTTACAGGTAAAATGTTTAGTCGCCTTTGCCGTTCTTTTGATTTCCTTAAGCCTGTCTCGCAACTTCTCTATCTCTTTAAAATCGTAAACGCTAGATAATAGCGCGACGCCATTGACCAAAATAGATATCTTCTCGGAAGTAATATCGCCAACAATTGGCGGATACTTCTGGAGAAATGTAATAGCAGTTTTGACTTTATTCTTTCCCCGAATGGAGAGATTAAAACCTCCCTTAATCGAAGTTATAACTCCATGCCCACCCGCAATCACTTGATTAGATTCTTTTAAAATATCTAAATCAGCGTTGCTAATTGTGAGGTCTGGAGTGTAGTAAAAACCACGACCGCCTTTATTTGTTGCTTTGATTAGACAAATGGAACCTTCTCCGGTTAGAAAACCGGAAAAGTAATACAACGTTTCCTGCTGATTGTCTGCACTTGACGCATTGTCACCCGACATAAATCCATGTTAATAGATTTTGCCTGGTAGCGCAAGATACACCAGATGTTCCAGCATACAGCCAAATTATTCAATCCACCTTACGGTGAAAGGTCCCCTGTTGGAGGAACTTCGCTACCTTAGAACAGTTCATGTGTGTTAGCTCATAATCGCTTATGAGATCGGACTATATCATCTACGTTCATATAACTGAATGTAGGTCGACGTGTAGTCTCTGAGGATTCCCTTAGATTTCTCTAAAGGCCTTTCCTGCTGATTGACCGCGCTGGACGCATTTTCAGTCGCTCTTCGCAACTAGCTCCAGATACTTCAACTATTTAAAGTACGGTTATTCCAGCATATGGTCGACTTTTGCAACTTACACAGATTTTTGTAAGTCGGAATCTTTAGGCTTATGTAAAGATTCTGTAACTACAATATTGTTCATAGTTACTGCTGCCGTTCACCCGAGCTTGGCTCAGAAGCGTTAACCTCCGAGTTTAACTTACGGGCACTGGGCAGGCTTCAGCCCTTATACATCCCCTTACGGGTTTAGCAAAGACCGGTGTTTTTGATAAACAGTCGCCAGAGCCTCTTTAATGTTGGCCTTACGCTTGCGCGCAGTCGCCGCCCCTTATCCCTAAGTTACGGGGCTAGATTGCCGAGTTCCTCAAAAGTGGTTATCTCGTTCGCCTTTGTATATTCAACTCGAGCACCAGTGTCGGTTTGCGGTACGAATACAAATGGTTCTCGCTAGAGGTTTTTCTGAGAAGTCTAAATTGATTACGTTGGCCTTGCGACCTTCCCCGTAGCTCATATAAACGAATTGGCGGATTTGCCTACCAACTCTGACTTGCTACTTAGATGACCAACCATGCGATCACGTAAATCTTCAAACTTCGTCACCCCATTGCTGTAACGAACCACCTGTAGTAACGGAATATTAACCGTTTGTCCATCGCTTGCGCCTTTCGGCCTGGGCTTAGGATCGACTAACCCGCCAACGATTGACGTAGTGGCGGAAACCTTGCTCATTCGGCGGGCGCGCTTTTCACGCGCCTTACGTTACTCATCCCAGCATTCTCACTTCTAATCGCTCCAGCATGCTTCACAACACACCTTCGCAGCAATTAGAACGCTCCCCTACCAGACAGCGCTAATAAATTAGCACTGAATCCATAGCTTCGGTTTATAGTTTGAGCCCCGTTTATTGTCGGTGCAGAACCGTTAAATTAGTGAGCTGTTACGCACTCTTTAAAGGATGGCTGCTTCTAAGCCAACCTCCTAACTGTCTTAACAATTCCACTTCCTTGTCCACTTAACTATAAATTTGGGACCTTAGCTGATGATCTGGGTTGTTTCCCTTTAGAACCAGGCGCTTACCGTCCAATTCTCACTCCTAAGAAGTACGCCCACGTATTCGGAGTTTGGTTAAGCTGAGTACCCTTGCGGGCCTCGGGCTCATCCAGTATCTCTACCCCGTGGGTTTAACGCTTAGAGCTGTACCTAAATACATTTCGGGGAGAGCCAGCTATCGCCGAGTTCGATTGGCATATTACCTCTAACCACAAGTCATCCGAGCATTTTGCAGCATACACCGGTTCGATCCTCCTCCCGATTCTCATCGGGGTTCAATCTGCTCATGGTTAGGTCACTCGGCTTCGGGTCTAATGTTGGCAACTAGGCGCCCTTTCAGACTCGCTTTCGCTACGCCTTGGTCGCAAAGCGACTTTGGCTTGCCACCAACAATAACTCGCTGGGTCATTCTTCAATAGGCACGCCGTTACCCCACCTCTTGCGAGGAGGGCTCCGGCCGGTTGGAGGTGTGCGGTTTCAGTATCTATTTCACTCCCATTCCCTGGGTTCTTTTAACCTTTCCCTCACGGTACTAGTTCACTATCGGTCACTAAAAGTATTTAGCCTTACCTGATTGGTCCAGGTAGATTCACGCAGGATTGGAGCCCGCGCTACTCAGGTAGAAAACAGAAGGTCGATTCTTTTAATTTACGGGACTGTTACCCTCTATGGTCAGCCTTTCCAGGCTGTTCTGCTAAGAATCAACTTGATAACTTCTTCACATTAAAGTGAGTCTTCCCCTACAACCCCCTCCATAGCTCCTTACGGAGCGACGGAGGGTTTGGGCTTGGCCTCTTTCGCTCGCCGCTACTAAAGGCATCATTATTATTTTCTTTTCCATCAGTTACTAAGATGTTTCAGTTCACTGAGTACCCTTCCCAAATTACAAAGATGGGATTTACCGGTTTTACCGGTAAGTGTTTCCACATTCGGAGATTCCAGACTATAACGCTTCTATGCAGCTCATCTGGACTTATCGGAGCATTGTCCGTCCTTCATCGGCTTTTAGTACCAAGGCATCCACCACACACCTATTCGTATCCGTTGAATTACCCTAATTTTAAATTATTTTTCATTCTATTCAGATTTCAAAGGGCAAACTCGGAAATTTACAATTTGAAATTCGAAATTTTAAATGTGTTTAAATTTTTGATCATTTAAACATTTCAAATTGATTTCAAATTTTAAATTGAAAATTTCAAATTTTCGGCTGGTGGACCAGGTGGGATTTGGACCCACGGTCTCTTCGTTGCAAACGAAGCGCATTAGACCACTATGCTACTGGCCCGTAAGGCCGTAGTATAAATTATTTTTAGGAAAGTTAAAAGAGGATTTGATATCCTCATGCGTCACAAGAGGAAACAAAGTGTTTCATTGGACTCGAAGTGTGTTTTTTATACGTTAAAAACGGTCGCTTGTCAACTACTTCTACGAGGGATTGAAATTTGTAGCTTTTACCCGTAAACTGCATGGGAAACCACGGGCGGTTAGCTCATCGGTAGAGCACTTCTCTGATAAGGAAGGGGTGAATGGTCCAACTCCATTACCGCCCACCATATTTATAATGATCATTCGCAACGCCACCACTAAAGACTGGAAAACCCTCAAGAAGATTAAGCCTGGCCTTACCGACGCCGCCATTGAACACCGTCTCAAAGAACAGAGTGACGGACTGGCGGATTTTATAGTGCTGGAAGACGGGGGCCTAAAGAGCTGTGTCGTTTTGACGTATTACGGTAAACCCACTCACCCCGAGTACCCCGATATTGTGGACCTGTTTACGACGGAAGCATCGAGACATCAAGGTTACGGTCGCACTTTAGTTAACGAGTGTTTAAAAAGAGCCCGTGACCGGGGCGCAAAGAAGATCGGACTGAGTATTTATAAAGACGCCGACCCCAGAGTACAGAAATGGTACGAAAAGCTTGGTTTTAGAAGATTGAAGGAACTTCCATACTATTATATAGTCAAAGGAACTAAAAATTGGGCCAGGGATTTTACCCTTGACATCAAGCCATCTAACTCATAAAATGACAACCTGATTGAAATTGAGAGAGAACGGGGTGAAGCACAGTGGTAATGCGGCGTCTTTGCGTGACGTTAATTGAAGGTTCAAATCCCTCCACCCCGATAGTAGTTAGAGCCCGTAGCACAATGGTAATGCGAGAAACTTTGAATTTCTAGATTAGGGGTTCAAATCCTCTCGGGCTCTTCGTCAGATCCTGTTCTGACACGATTCTTGCGGCCGACGGTAACTGTATTCCCTCCTGTACAGTTACCGTCTTTTTTGATTGGCTACTTAACGAGCAAAGCGAGTTTAGGAGCCATCAATCCTCCGAAGCCTTGGCGTAGGAGGATGTTTTGAATTGATTTGAGTTAAGAAGAAACTAAGATAGCCTTAACAAGCAGACGTTCACTATAGTTATGCACAATAGGATTCCAGACCCCACCGCAAGTCACCAACATTAAACCCGGTTTACCAAGATTTTCCATTAGCGGCTCACCGGAACCGTCAGGAACGTAGGCTGACCCAATGACGCGGTAAGTAAAGATCCGATGCCCATCGCTAACGTTAATCTCGTCTCCGACGGTGAGTAATTTTATATTCCAAAAAGCCGCCGGCCGGCCGTAATTATCATCCAAATGACCTACTATAATAGTATTGCCAGTTTCTCCCGCTTTAGCGCTACCGTCATAATAGCCAATCCCCATCCAGCCACTGGGCACGCCAATCCGATCATTCACAACGCCCACTTCTTCTAAAGCATCATTAATCCCCAATTTTCCAATCTGAATCGTTTTGGGAGCTAAGTAAATTGGAGTTAACATGGAGCTAAACTGGCTGACCGGTTTGATAGACTCCTGCTTATAAGTTAGTCCAGTACTAGTATGACTGTAAGTATCAATAGCCGAAACCACTTTTGGCGCCACCAAAATCATGACCAAAGTGGCGATTGTTGAAGTAATAAAAATCCGGATAGATTGATTCATAAATAATGTTGAGCTATTATATCTTATAGTCGCCTATATGTCTACTGGCATTGTCTTTGTCATTCCGGGCTTGACCCGGAATCCAGTAACTTCGATCCAACCAATCATAAATCCCCTCTTGACGCTAAGGCCTCTTTTGTTAATCTAAGTTTTACATGAACATCGCCTTCGTTTACAACGTCCGCCACCTTAAGCCGGCCTTAAATGACCCCAAAGCTCAGGCCGAAGCCGAATACGATACCCCGGAAACGATTGCCTGGATGAAAGAGTCACTAGAAAAATTAGGGCATACGGTGCACGAGGTAGAGGCTACAACTGCAACGTATGAGAAGCTTAGGGCCCTTAAAAAGTCCTACTCTGACCTACTAGTCTTTAATTATTCGGAGGGAATCGGAGGTAATGACCATGAAGCCCAAATCTCGGCAATTTGCGAAATTCTTGACCTCACTTACACCGGCAGTAGCGTTTTAACCTCGGCGATTATCCTCAACAAAGCCCGCACCAAAGAGATTCTAAAAAATTACCACATTCCCACCCCGGAATGGATTATTATTAACCCTATCTCCCTTATCACCCCTATCGCCCTTAGCTACCCACTTATCGTAAAACCGAATTCGGAAGGCAGCAGTAAAGGGATATTTAATAATAACGTGGTAAATAATCTAGAAGAATTAACAAACGTAGTTACCAAGATCCGTGACGGTCTACAAGGCTCCGTACTTCTGGAAACCTATTTGCCCGGCCGCGAATTCACCGTCGCTATGCTGCGTGATCAAGATGCCTGGCGAGTGCTCCCAATTATCGAAGTTAAGTTCGATGAGCTTCCCGATGGCATGTATCCCATTGATTCCTATGAAGTTAAGTGGATCTACGACAGCCCCGAAAACAAAATCGAGCCCCTAGAGTGCCCAGCGAAAATTGACGATAAATTACGACAGAGAATCAAAGATATCTGTATTCGGACTTGTGAGGCATTAGAGGTGCGCGATTACTGCCGCATTGACGTTCGTCTGGATGCTAACGACAATCCCTACGTACTAGAAGTTAATTCACCACCGGGAATGGCTCCCAACCCCGCCGAGAACTCTCGCTTCCCGTATGCTGCTAGGAAAGCTGGAATGACGTATGAAGAGTTGCTGGACAAAATCATTCAATCTGCCCTTAGGCGACGTTAATCGCCATCGAGGACGGGGCATGCCCCGTCCCTACAGCCGTGTTTCAGGAGGCCTCCTTAAGATCATGTAGGGACGACGCATGCGTCGTCCTCATTCGATTATTTAAATACCCAAAGTTTGAAAAGAGGAAAATTGTTCCCCACCACCACGAACATAATCAAAAACTTCGCCACCACAAAGTTAAGGTGAAAAACTTGGACCAGCAGAAAAAGCCCCAGTGACGTAATCAAATTGTTCTCAACGATAATACAAGCGTAGCGAAATAATTGCTTTTTCGTAAACGTCCGGTTCCTAAAAGTAAAATATTTTTGGACTAAAAAGGCGTAGGTAACGACGACGGGCGCTTGAACGATTGGCGTTAGACCGGCCGGTACGTGTAGATAGTGATATAGCAAGTAGCCGGTGGTTAAATCTAAAACGTAGGCAGACAAGCCGCCAATAATGTACCGCACTAGCTGCCAGGGATGATGCCAGGTCTCGATGATGAAGCTCATCAGCTTCCCCCAAACTTTTTTAGCAACAGAAATCACAGAAGTGAGTATACAATAAATTAATCCGTCATTCTGAACTTGATTCAGAATCCAGTAAATCAAAACTAATTTTCAATTTGAAATTCGAAATATACGCTCGCTCGGCTCGCTACCAATTATCGTGACGATAATTGTTGAAAATGCTTAAAAATTGAATTCAACAATTTGCCACAAATTGGTAGTGAACAAAGTGAACGTTTATTTTAAATTGTAAATTTCAAAAAATTGGTAGTGAACAAAGTGAACGTTTATTTTAAATTGTAAATTTCAAATTATAGCAATTACTGGATTTCGGCTCTGAGGCCGGAATGACTTGTAGCCCATAACCATTTGACATCTAACCTCTAGTACTGTATAGTGCCCCCATATGAAATTAAACCCAACCACCACCAAAGTTTTAACCTACGTCGTTCCGGCTTTACTGGCCGTGCTTTTGGTTGGTGGCGTTTCCTACTTTTTAGGCCTATGGGGTCCTAAAGCCGTCACTAATCAAACCGATAACACTACTCAAGTGGTTAATAAAATCGACGGTGCTGGTATCGCCGTTGCCGGTTTAAAAGCCGGTCTACCCTACGGTTACAAGGGAGCGCCCCAAATTTACACCGCCAAAACCGATAATATTAGCGTTAAAGTCGATTTTGCCAATCCCAATAGCAACGAAAACATTACTAAGAATTTAGAGACTCGAGTCTATAAATTTACCAAGATTATTGACGGTAACTTGGATTTGACCAAAAACGCCGCTTTTGACGAAGCGACGCTTCAAAAAATCATCAATAAGACCGAAGGCACGTTCGAGTTAGATTTGTACCCGGTTTACTCTAAAGAGTTTAAGGGGATCACTTTTGGACCAAGTGAAACTAAGACTTTTGAAGCTAGCTTTACGCCCACCGAAAACGGTTATTACGAAGTAGTAATTGCCGAAAGCGATTACTTTACGACTGGTACTGGTGCCAAATCGATCGGCTTTGTAAGGATTGGTGAGAAGTCTGCTTTAGCCGTAGTAACAACCCCAACGACCAAAGGAGCCGCCACTACCTCGGGAACGCTTCCCAAGACCGGCGCGTCAGATATGATTGTGACCGTTCTCGCCAGTATTTTAGGCCTCTTCGGCGTGACGCTGAAGAGCAAGTCAAAGAAATAAAAGAAAATCGGTAAAGTTATTGCGGTTTATTACCTTTACTTCAGAATCAGGGTAAGCTCGCACAAATTCGTCCGCGGGGTGAACGTGTTCGTCTTTCCACTTAAATTCCACTCCGTGAAGTTTTCCGCAGTACTCTTCCACCAGATCAACTTCTTTCCCGTCGTAGGTCCGCCAAAAATAGACGTTAGCGTAAATTTTTTTATACTCGCGGGTTTTAAGGCGCTCGGCAAACACGAAATTTTCCCACAGTTGCCCTATATCGTTACGATCTGCTAGGTCGTTAAATTGTGAAATCACGGCGTTGCGGATGCCATTATCTAAAAAGTAGTATTTTGATTTACTTTTGACTTCGTCTCGCAAGTTCCGGCTTAGAGCACCCACTCGCTTTATTACAAAAGACTTTTCCAAAAGGTCCAGGTACTTCTCCACGGTTTTTCCGCTTATAGCTAAAGCGCTGGCCAGTTCATTAATGGAAACTTCGGAGCCGATCTGGAAAGCCAGTAGTTTAACTAGATCTACCACTACTTTAGATTTGCGCAAACCATCCAAGGCTAAAATATCTTTAAAAAGATAGGAGTTAGAAATTTCTTCCAGTTTGCGGATTTTGTCGGTTCGGTTTTCGGTGGTCAGCACTTCCGGATACATTCCTAAAACCAGGAAGTCATTAAGCTGCCGCATTAGCTCCAAAGGAGTAAATTTTTGGGATAATTCCAAGAAAGATAACGGATAAAGAGTGAGGGTGTTCTTACGGCCGGTTAAGGGTTCGCCCACTTTATCGGCAATGTCAAAACTGGAAGAACCGGTGGCAATAATTTTAAGGTTGGGAACGTAATCGGCTAAAATTTTTAGGCCTTGACCAACGTTTGGAATCAGCTGCACTTCATCCAGGGCAACTAAATCATAACCTTCCACATATCTTTTAATGTCGTCTAGCCGTCCCGAGCCTAAAAGCTCGGCAAATTTAATGTTATCGCCGGTTTCAAGCAGGTATTTAAAGGTGGTTTCGGCCAGATAGGACTTAAGAATAGTGGTCTTACCTACCCGCCGCGGACCGTAAATCACCAGAACGCGGTTAGGCTCTAGATATTTTTCCAGATTATCGTAAATTCGGGGATAGAGCATGGTTTAAGGGTAGCATAGTTTAAATATTATGTCAAATATTAGTACTTGTGTGTGAAACTTTTAGGTTAATTTTAGCATTATTGCGGAGTTTTAGTAACTATCTAGACAATCCCTGTCGAGGTTCCCAAATTAATCGCTTCGATCCTCGGCCTCTTCGGTGTGACCTTGAAGAGTAAGTCTAAGAAATAACCCCACCACTTTGTCATTCCGGGCTTGACCCGGAATCTAGCAACAAATAAAAATAATAGTCCAACCCCTCCCCCGCTTTGACTATAGGGCCATATTATGCTATAACCTCCTCACAAATATCAAGGAGAAGAAAAATTGAAAAATATACTAGTCGTTCTTGGCTGCGGAGTGAATCAAGACGGTAACCTCTCCAGAAGGCCTCGTGCTTCAATGAACGAAGCGCTGTCATTACTTGAAGATGATTACAATTTCCTCTTCCTCACCGGCGGCGGCAGTATCCACGGCACAGCAGCTTTGGCAATAACTGAAGCTGCGGCTATGAAGAACTACGCCATAAATGAGAGCGTTCATGAGGCGATGATTATCATTGATGAAACGGCGCTAGACACTCTTGGTAACTTCCAAGCCCTAAGATTGAAGTTTCCCGGCAGTGATTACAACTTCACTGTCGTAGTGAGTAACTCTCAAATGGCTAGGGCTAAGCTAGTCGCCCACCAAGTGTTTGGTGGTACCAACAATTTCTATTTCGTGGGTGTTTCGGAGAATTACTTGACGGAATGGCAACGGTTAAAACGAAATAGCTACGAGACTATCGCTTACCTACTGCAAATATGCCCGTCGCTTTACAAAATTGCGACAGGAATTGTAAAGATCGCGACTCGTCCCTTCCGCAACTACGATTGACCGCCAAAGACTCTCCACGTTTCCCGGAAACTACGAGAGTCTTTTTGTTTTATCTATAAAACGTATAATAAAAACATGCGCATCCTCATTACCGGCGGGGCCGGCTTCATTGGCTCTCACCTTCAAGATAAATTAATTACACTTGGCCACACTGTCAGCGTGCTTGATAACTTCCGTTCCGGCAAAAAAGAAAATGTAAACCCCAAAGCCTCGTTACTAGAAGTTGACGTTAGAGATGCGCAAGGCGTTCTTAAAGCCTTTGAAGACTTTAAACCGGCCGTGGTTTTTCACTTGGCGGCCCAAAACGAAGTGCCCTACTCCATGAGTCATCCCGAAGAAGATATCAATATCAATATAAACGGCATGTTTAACATTCTGGAAGCTTGTCGCCAGACAGGCGTCAAAAAGTTGGTGTACTCTAATACCGGCGGCGCTTACTACGGCGAGGTGGCCGAGGACCGCTTGCCTATTACTGAAGACGAACCGGTCGCTCATCCCTCTTCTTTCTACGGCGTCTCCAAAGCCTGTGCAGAGCAGTACTTAAAGCTTTACGGCACTGTCTATGGCCTTAAGTGGGTTGCTCTTCGCTACGCTAACGTTTATGGACCGCGCCAGGACGGCAACAAAGAGTCCGGCATCATCGCCGTGTTTACCAACAAAATGCTTAAAGGCGAACGGCCGACTATAAACGGCGACGGTTCTCATACTCGCGATTATGTGTATGTTGACGATGTGGTAAAAGCCAACCTTTTAGCCCTATCGTATAACCAAAACGACTACTTTAATATTTCCAATGGCGCCGAAGTGACAAATCGGGAGGTTTACGACACCCTGGCTAAAATCTTAGACATTAAAGCTGACCCCATTTTTGGACTCGCTCGACCCGGCGACGTCCTCCGTAACGTGCTTGATAACACCAAGGCCGCCAGACTTCTAAACTGGCAGCCGGAAGTGAGTTTGGAAGAAGGCATCCAAAAAACCATCGCCTACTACAAAGAAAACGAGTCCTAAATTATTTTTTCGTCTCAATCTAACTTCGCCGTAGCAAGTTTCGCCCAAGCGAAGCGACGGCGAACGAAGCGGAGGCGAGTTGACTATAAGATCATATTTAGCTATAATCCAAAAGTTAATTAACCAATGGCCACTTCTGGCCGCAATTCTCTCAATTTGGAGGAAATCTCGTGAAGATACTAAAAAATATCAGTCGAATCGTGTCAGTGCTCGCAGTTTACTTAACCGTGATCCAGTCGGCAAATGCCGGAGCGGTCAATGTTGGTCAGCAGTATGACATCACCCCAGCCGCCAACGGCCAAAGCGTCTTTTGGGAAGTCCATACTGTACCCGAAGGATCGTTTGTAACGTTTTCTTTCGTGAACGTTCCAATAAACGCCACCAGTGAATTCTCGCTGGCTTTGAACATCTGGAATGCCCCTAGTGCCAAAGCGGTGTTAACGAAGGACAATGTGGTACTACCGTTCACGATGACTCTGCAAACCAATGGCACGGAGATCTGGTGGTAAACCAGTCCTCAGTATCAAAGCGTCATTGTGGCTCACGATACGGTTTTGACCCTGGAACTAAAACATGTAACTTGGTTGAACCTAACGTATATATTGGGAAAGCCGCGGTTCCAGTATCGACAGTTCATGCCGTTCGTTACCCAACCGCCACCGGCCCCAGTGATTAATCAAATCTCGGTAACCCGCGACGGACTGTGGCACGATACTGTTGGTATAGCCAACACCGACTTTGTGGAAGTCCACTTTAGTCAGACCGGAACTTTCAGCTGGGACGCCAATGTCTGGACCGTTGTAACGCCAACGGTAACACTAAACAACGTTGTCGTACCAGTCCAATGGACATTCGACGTGTTCTACCAGCCAGTCGCGATTCAGAGCTTTAATGCTAAAATTGGCGACGTTCTTAGGATTAACATTTCTGGCGCGACGTGGACGAACTTATTCTACAAGTTCACGCCGTAGCCCAAAAGCCCGAACCGTCTCTTCTCAACCTTGAGATTAGATTGTTCGGGTTTTGCTATTTGTAACCGATAATCAATGTTAAAAGGCCATTTATCACCATTAAAAGCCACTGCGACAACTAGAATACCTCTCTATAGCACTTGACATCTTATAGCAATTAGTGTATAATACGACCTATGATTTTAGATAAGCGTGTCTCGATCGTTATTCCGTGCCGTAATGAAGAGGGCAGTATCGCCCGTATTGTGGGCTCCGCTCTAAAGTACGGCGATGAAGTAATCGTCGTTAGTAACTGCTCTACCGATAACACTGTTGCGATCGCTACAGCGGCCGGAGCCAAGGTTTTAGTGGATGACCGGACTCTGAATGGTATCGGTTATGGGTTTGCTTTAATGACTGGTATCGCCGCTGCGACTGGCGACCTGGTTGCCACTATTGACGGTGACGGTAGTTGCCCAGTAGCTCAGGTTCCAGAGGTCATTAAGTACCTGCAAGATAAACGGCTTGATTTCGTTAACTGTACCCGCTTTCCGGTTAAGAATCTCTCGGAAATGCCTCTAATCCGGCAAATCGGGGTTCATGTTTTAAACATTGTCCCGGGAATTCTGTTTGGAAAATTATCAGCGGATATCTTAAGTGGGATGTGGGTTTTTAAGAAAAGCATCACTGGAAGCCTTAATCTCCGTGAAGGGGATTGGAATCTGTCACCGGAAATTAAGATTAGCGCCATGACTAACCCAGATATTAAGTACGGAGAGTTTCGAATCAATACTAAAGCGCGGATCGCTGGAAATAGTAAGCAAATTATTTGGAAAACTGGTATTACGCACTTAATGTATATCGTAAACAGGCGTTGGAAGGAGGTGAACATCGCCACAAGTATCGCTGTGGCAAAAATTATGAACCAAAAAATTACAAGTTCAAAGGTGGCAAAAGTTGCAGGTTTAGCTATGGGAATCTTAGTTTTGGCCTTTCTCGCCAACAAGAGTGCCTTTGCAGCTGACTACGGTGGTGGTGTCACTGGGGCGACTGGGGCTGCTATTAACAAGCAAGTTCTAAATTCCGTCAATGGGAATTGGCAGGACAACGTTGCGGCCTCTGATCATACGTTTGTGACCGGAGACTTAGTTAAGTACCGGATATTTTACCGAAATAACGGTAATCAGGACCTAACTAGTGTTAGCATTGTTGACCGGCTTCCCACCGGAATGGTTTGGCAGAGTGGTGACGGTAACTACGAAAAAGGTGACAATACTGTGACCTTTGACGTTGGAACTTTAAAGGCCGACACCGGTTGGAAAGAAGTCGATTACACGGCCGAAATGACTCAAGTAATCACTAAAACGTCCTGTGGTGATCTTACCAACATCGCTATTTTCAAGTCTGGAAGTAACGAGTTGGATCGGGATAGCGCTAGCATTAACGCTCGTTGCACCGTGACCACCCCGCGCCTTCCTGAGACAGGTCCTGAGGTAACCTTCGCTATGACTGTGATCAGCTTAGCTTTAGGGGCGGTTGGGGTAAGTCTGAAGAAGAAATCTGCTTAAGATTGAGATCATAAGCCAGAACTGAAAGCAGTCGCCAAACGCGGCTGCTTTTTGTTTTTAGGCGTTTTTAGACTAGAATAAGATAGATGAAAAAAGACTTGCTCTATTTAGCTCTTCTTAGCATAACGTGCCTCCTAGGACTCGGAGTGGTGCTTAAAAGCCCCTATATCGTCCCTAAGATCTCTGTTGGACCTTTCTTTGCGGCCTCCTTCCCCTACGACATTTCGCTGTACACGACCGGAATTAAACCGGCTTACTATAAAATTTCACCGTATGACGACTTTGTGCTCTTTAAAACTGGAGGGACAGTTCTCCGAAAAGTCATTTCCGGCCCCACCGACATTCGAAATGAGGAATTTATTAAGCAGTCATCCGGTCTTTACCGGACTTGGGAATTAGTTTCCTCAAAACTCGGGCTCCCCCTTCCAATTATTTATCAGAAATCGCTTGGGGACTACCAGGTTAATTATCGTCTAGTTCTAAATAGCTCGCTAGAAGAAATTACTATTCACAAAGTTATTAGCGGTTTTTCGGAGCCGGTGTACGGCTTTGGAAATACGTTAATATTTAATAAAGATGATCGAATTTCTGTGGGAGCTAATTTACAGAATCTTTCTGATATTTCAGCTAGCGCTTCGGGAAAAATGATTCTCTCTAGCCCTGGCTACATTATGATTAAGAACCCTCGGGAGCGAGGTTCTATAGGAATACCCGTTTCGCCATTTGATAAAGTAACAATCGACTTTGATTATAAACTACTCGAGGTTACTAGAGCCTTTCCTGAGCCTCAAAAGGGTGTAGACATTACCTGGGATTTAGATATTTATGATTAATTTAGTGCAAAACTTTTTAGCCGCCGTTGGCTTCTTCATGTTTCCGTTTTTAATCGGAAATGTTTTGACTTTGCCATTCTATAAGTTTCGGCGCAACTGGCTCTTAACAACCAAGTGGGTCGTTGGCGCCTTGTTCATTTTTAGCTTTTTCTTCGTTTACCAAGCGATCACTAAAGTTACAGGATACGACGCGCTAACGTTTCAAATGGCGACGCGAGTAATCGCCGCCGTCGCTTTAATCTGCAGTCTATGGCAAATCATAAAATTTAGACCACAGATTCGTAACCTTAATCGCCGTCATTTGGGAATTTTAGTACCAGTGATCATCGGCGTGTCATTGTTAGCACTATTTATCTGGAGAAGTGACAGCCCCTACCCTAGTACTCTTACCTGGGACTTTTTAGAGCACCAAACGTTGATTAATCATGTCATCAATAATCAAATTAACTTCCTAACTTCTAAAATGTCAGCGGCGTTTTTAACTAATAGTTATCCGCCCACTTTCCACGCTTTAGTCGCCTTTACGGAGCTGGTATTTGACGTGACGGCACCCCAAAGCCAAGGACTATGGTGGATACTGGAGTTTTTGCAAGTCGTCTTAGTAGTAACGACGAGCGCTGCAGTTGCCTACAAATTTACGAAGCGCTTAAGTATTTCAGTGATAACGGCCATAATCAGCGGCTTAGTCTTTCAAAGTTCTATGAGTTATTTACCCTTCGTGCTCATTCCTCAAACTTTCGCAGCGGTCCTTGGCATCTACGTTCTAGCCGAACTGTATCACTATTTAACCGAGCCCCACCGAAAAGAGTTGCTGTGGTCACTGCTTCTGCTACTTATGATGACTATTCTGATCCACTATGTAATTGGGGCCTTGTCTCTTGTCATCGCCATAAATATGTGGCTAATTTGGCGATGGCAAAGATTTGGGAAGTTTTTGCTGATAATTGAGTTGATCACGGGAATCGCTGTTGTCGCTGTTAGTCAAAACCTGGTTAGCTTAAACATTCTGAAGAGTGTTGAAAGCTTTTCGTATCAATACTCACTAATTCAAAAATTGACTTTGCTAACCCAGTGGTACGGCTACAGCTTGCCGGTTTTTGGTCTAATTGGACTCTATCTGATAATAAAAAGAACGCACGGGATCTTAATCCTAGCCGCTCTCTTACCTTTGATAGTACTAATACTGGCTAACGTGCCATATTCTTTAAAGTTTTTCGCAGTTGGTGGCTTTTTGGTAAATTTAGTTTTGGCCTCCGGAATTTCGTTTTTTATTGACAGGCTTAAAAAAACTTATTTAAAAATCGCAGCCTTGGCAATTATTATTGTTAGCTTTTTAGTCCTTCTGATAATAAACGGCTGGGTTTATAAAGATGTTCTTTGGTACCACGGCACCGCTACCCAAATTTCTCCAACCGAAAATGAAGCTGCCGCTTTCTTAAATAAAAATGTCTGTAATAAAGAAACTATGACAGTCCTCAGCGACCCGGCCACCATGGGAATCCTCGAAGCCTTATCGACTTGCCCCTCGCCTGGCGGCGTTTTTGCCAGTGACCAAGTCCGGCAGTCATTAATAAGTCTAAACGCCGAATCCACTTGGTCAGCCCAACCAAAAACTTTACTGGCTTTAAGTGGTCGTTTCTTTAAATGGCGGGCCCTGCCTCGTGATCAAGCGGTTGACGTGACTGTCAACATTTGGGGGCCGACTGATCTAACCGACAACGACAAAGCGTTTATTGAAAAATTTAGTACCAATAACCCGCTTCTTTCTGAAATTTTTAGAAACGGCAGTATGGTTATCTTTGCTTCAGCAGCAGCTCGTAAAAACTAGTCGCCGACTTTTCCCAATCATAGTTAGACTGGACATGAAGTCGTAAATTTCGACCGAATTCGGTCCGCTTAGCAGGATGGGCCAAGAACCAGTTGACAGCCTGATCAAGGTCCGTTTGGCTACCGGGGGTCACCAGAAGGCCACTGTAGCCGTCCACAATGATCGCAGGGATCGCCCCCACGCGAGAGGCAATAACAGCCAGTCCCGCCGCTCCGGCCTCCAATACAGTGGTAGGTAGGGTATCGCGCCACGAGGGATTCACAAAAATATCACTAATAGCAAACAGCTGCTTAACTTGAGCGTAATTAAGGTCACCAGTTAAAAAAACATGATCACCCATGCCATCGACCTTAATCTTTGCCTGTAATGAAGACTCTAAATCACCACTACCCGCTAAAATAAAATAGACATTCTTCTGGCTTAGTAAGACCTCTTTGGCTGTTTCGTACACATTTAGTACCCCCTTAAGCCAGGTTAGCCGCCCCAGGAAAGTAATCACAGTGGCCCCAGCCGGCAGTGTAATTTCTATTTTGGGAATGACCCGCGCCCCCATCCCCAAAGCAGCACTAAAGCTGGCGGCGTCAACACTGTTAGGAATTTCGGCCACTACCTTAACCCCCAGGCTCTCCACAAAGGCTTTGTTAACCGCACTTATGGCCACCACACTATCGTAGTGACGTAAACTCCAAGCCCCAATAGTCCTTGCGATCAGCTTTGACGCTATTGTTACTAACTTTGAGGCGTGCGGGGTGAAGCCAGAGGCGTGCTCAAAGTGCAGGCTTTTAGCCTTGATGAGACGGGCATAAGCCCAAGCCCACCAAGCGTAATCAAAAAAGAAGACCGAGGAAATTACAAAATCGAAATGAAGCTGGGAAAATTTTAATAAGGCGGGAATTAAGAAGAAAGGATTGGCAATCACGAATTGGCCGGGAATAAGTTGGATACACGGGATACGGGTGATATGGAGACCACGATAAATTTCAGAGGGTGCGGCGTGGTCGGTGTTATAGGTGAGGACGTGAACCTCGGTGTCTGAGTGACTGGCGACAGTACGGGCTAGCAGTTCTTCCAGGTAACGTTCGCTACCGCCGCGATGGGGGTAAAAGAAGGCGTGAATGGCCAGGATTCGCATGCCTCAATCGTAGCTTAAGAAACGAAAAAGGGCCAGACGAGCTTTGTTTTGTTAAACATTGCTTATCTGGCCCTTGCTAACTATTTGATCACGACGAAAAGTGGCCTCATTTGCGCTTTCTTTTCGTCATGATCCTAGATTATCTAACCTTTGCCGGCGAAGTCGAGGTACTTGGGTTGGACCCAGTCCTTATCCTGCGCACTCCAACCGACCACTCCAATCTCAACGTCAACGAAACTGGAGTTGTTGAGGTCAAAGCGCAAAATCACCGGCGGCTCGTTGCAGATCCCATTGTCTTTTGTGGGAGTGCAATGAATGCCAACGCCGTGATTCCCAATTGAAAGATCGGTATCGACGCCCTGTACCTTATCACTTGCGTAAAGTACCGTCATCTTTACCAATCCCGGACCGCCACCACCGACCCAAGCCACCAATCCCGGTGAATCTTTGGCCGTGTACGACTTCCGATGCGCCTCGTAACCGGCTGTGTCGCCACGCAACGTCAGCGTGAATACGCCTGTGCCCGAGAAGCGGATCAGTCCGCAATTGGGGGCCAGAACAGTCACGCTGCCCGACTTTGTAGATTGGAAATCAGTACTCCAAGTACAAGACGGGTCCTGACGCTTATCTGGCCGATTGATGATGTACCACTTCAACCCCGCGGTATCTGTGTACACCACCATATCGTACTGACCACTGAAAACGCCATTGTCGACCATCTCGTTCGTCCACGTCGAGTATGACAACGAGTACGGCCCGGCTGCCACAGCTGTCACCGCTGATGCGGGTGTCGGCGCAGGCGCTGGCTTTTCTGCCGCAACCGCTGCCGCAATCGTCACCGCCAAATTGGCAATGCCCGCATTTTTAGCCGAGTCCACGACGTATGCACTAACGTTGAACGTACCAGCGGTGCTGTAGTGGTGAGACAACGACATCGAACCGGAAACAACCGAACGTACCTCTTTCGAACCATCACCGTAATCTAATGTCACGGTAAGGGGGCCAGTACCGGTGGACCGCATGTTAACTTGCACGGTACCAACGGGGACCGTGGCTGACATGTCGAATTCCAACGATACTGTAGGGGCCGCAGGTGCCGGTACCGCCGCTGCTGGCTTGAACACGCCAGGGAACGTCTGCGAAACAAACGTGCCGACGTTACTCGCCAACTCTGGACCATTCTTTGCGATAGACATTCCAGCTCCTGTAAAGAACAGGCATGCCAAGATTATCGCGACCACGAACAACAGAACTTTCACTGGATCATATCGATTCATTTTCTCGTCTCCTATTGAACTTATATTTGTCTATTTGTAACCGTGACGCTATTATAACAGAAAAAGCCCTTATTGTCAAACTACGGGTTACGTAGATTTATATGACAATAAGGGCTTGGGAGGCACTAGTTCAGCATGTCATTAAATTTGCAGCGCTGATTCCACTGTATTTACCAAGCGTCTCCAAAGCTGCCAGTTCATTTGCCGAAAGCGTTGGCGGTACTGACTCAACTTTAGTTTCTGTTAAGTTTGCTTCGATTGTTTGAGCAATAACAGCTTCAGGTACATAAATCTCGGGGTCGCTCTCTTCGACCGTAACTGCTGTTGCTGCAACTACTGGTTCTTCAACGACAGGCATTGGGACTAAAAAAAAGATTGATCCGTCATCTTCGGGGTCGTAGCTTTTATCACCACGCGCACCTTCAAACCAACTTACATCATCTTTAAATCCCCTTACTACAGCATCAGCCGGCCGCTGTAAAACCTCTAGTAACGACAGTTTGCCAATCGTCTGAGGCGGTACACGAAAACCATCGCAGGTCATCGCAAGCACTCCAATCGGTCGCATATCCGCTTCCAGAGTTTTTACCAAATTCTTCGAGTCATAACCAAGTAATTTTCCCTGAAACGATACATCTTGATCATTACCTCGAAGTCCAATAACCTGTGCTTCACCTTTAGTACTCGGAATCGCCAGTGAACCCAGATCACTCGTAGCGCCTAAGCATAAACAGCTAAGCTGCATTTCACCGGGCTTTCGAGTCGACATCCGTGCTGTTAACATCTGGCCAGTCGTTCCCCCCAAAACATTAATGTAATCGGGATTACGATCAACATGCGTCAGCACAAAATCAGCCACCAACGTTTCGTCCATCCACACTAGTCGCGGCGCATTTCGAGCAAGTACTTCCGCATACTGTGGGCTACCAGCTGCTCCAATAAGAACCTTCTTACTCTTGCGCTGGATAATTTTTACTCCTTGCGGTTCGTGGCCTTCAGGCAACCAGATATTGGAATTGCCGTCAGCAATGATCCCGCCAAATGTAATATCGCCAGAAGCGGTGTCTTCCATAACAATCGCCGCTTGGCAATCACCAGGTATATGATGTTTACCGACTGCGGGGCGGTAAATCTGAACCACGCGAAACGGCTGTGGTTTTGTAGCATAATCGTATACTGCTACCCAAGCCACACCGCCTGCTAGATCTTCCCGAGCTACCGGCCGCTTAAATGAACTAAAGCCGTAACTGGGAACAGTCTTATGCAACTGAAGGGCCGAAATCCCAGCCTCACCAACGTCGAAGTTAGTGGTGACAGTAAAATCAGGTACCTTCAATATCGATCCATTTCCACGTAATAGCGAGCTGGGAACTTGAATAGTAGTTAATTTACCAGCTTGCTCTTTCGAACTTTTATCTGCCATTTCTAACTCCTACTTGTGAACAGCCTTCAGTGCTCTAGCCGTTAGCCGAGACTGACGCTCACTAATCTTTTCCGAGGCAGCACGCTTAGAAGCCTCAAAGGTTGCCATTGCTCCACCCATCACGGCATCCGTAACGATCGTATCAAAGGCTTTAAGATCTAACCAGGGATGTCCGGTTAATTCACCCTTAGCGTACTCCTCACGAAAATTGCGTAAACGCCCCTCCAAAAGAGTCTCCTCATTAGGAAGGTAATCTACTGTAGCAAAATCCTGACGAGCGCCTTTGATAATGCTGGAGCCAGAGTCCAGAAGAACAATTTCCCCACTAGACGTAAGTCCGATATTTTCGGGCTTTAAGTCAGCGAAGCAAATGTCTAAAGAACCAAGCACTTTAAGCATTGTTTTAACATTCTGCAACTTAGTAATTGGGCAGTGCTGACTAACGTAGTAAGCAATACCACGTAGAATTGTTGCTTGATCTTCTACTCCTCGGTAGCGGTTCATGTGATCTTCGTAACCTTTAAGCAGCAACTTTTGCAAACTGTTGGGAACAAAGTCCATAACCAAAAACATCCGACCGATAAAGTCGCTCAACGGTCCCGAAACCTTGTCGTCAATGATCCCAAAGAACGGGATCTTTGGAAAAACTCGGCACGGAAAGCCAAGTACTGGCCAGCGATTCGCCACATAACCAACTAAAGTGTTGATATACGAAGCGAGGCCACCTTGGTAATCATTTGGGAGAGTAAGCAACCTACTACCTTGCAATTCCTCCGGAATTGGCAACCCCCTCTCTTCAAAGGAGTGCCGAACGAGTGTTGTGAACCCACTAAGATTAATTTTACGAAAATCGACATAGGAGCGTTGTAAGCTCTCCAGTTGATAATCGCTACCAATCCCCATGTTTTCCAACTGCTCCTGTGCTGTATTGAGTAGCTCCAGTAATGCGTTCCGACCGTAGATCTTGTTGGCCCAACGAGCGTTAGTGGCCACGATCATTGCCGGTGTAGTTAACGCAAAGAGCTGCTCCTCAAAACTTCCTGTAGGCTTTGGTTGGTGAAAAATCTTAACTGCCACGTCTTTCCAACCGTTCGGAGAGTTGCAAGAGGAAGCAAAAACCTCACCCTCACCACCAATCCCCAAACGATGCCAACTGCTGAAATTAGGAAGTTTATCAAGTAACTCAACCCGTAAACCCAGTTTACGATTTGGATATAGCATCTATCCTCCTAAAAACAAACAAGGCCAATGGAGAGAGAATTAAATTCTTCTTCATTGGCCTTAACGTGACTAAGCGATGGGTTTTTAAACCTTTAGGCTTCGTCACTCGGTTCGATCACAACGTTCGCAGGCGCGACGACAGGTGCCAAAGCGGGCGCCGTGGTGGTCGTGGTCGTGGTGGTTGCGGCTGGGGCGATAGGAGCAGCGGGTGCCGGTGCTGGTGCACGTCCACTCATTGCTGCTGCCACCATGCCCATCATTTGCTGCATCATCAGCTGATTCTGAGCGGCTTGTGCTGCCAAAATCGCCTGGATGTCAACCGATGGTCCGGCTGCCGGGGCTTGCGCTTGCAATCCTGCGAGTTCAACGCGCATCTGAGCAATGAGCTCGGCGTTGTTCTTCTGCATTTCTGCCTTGTGAGCGTCGTCCAAAGCCTGCACCGGATCGATGTACTTGCTCAACATCAACCGTAGTTTGCCCTGATCATCAGCGCCCAAACGAACTTTGGTCGAGGTGAAAATGGCGTTAACTGCTGACTCTTGTGCGGCGGTGAGCAAAACACTTACCGCTTTCTGTGCGTCGATGTTAGCTCCAGGCTTAATGCCTGCGTCACGGAGTGCACGCTGAGTAGCCGAAGTATTCTTCTTCAAAAAATCTAATGCCATGATAGAAACCTCCTAGGTTTTTCTGACTGAATTAACTAACAGGTTGCTAGTGCTCCTGTATCCCAATTTAACTCTTAATCGTTATTGATTTTAAGAACTAAATCGGGATAAGGAGAAGACTATCGATTTTTGAAGTTTATTTGCCTATTTGCTCGAGACGGTGTCTCAATGGCAAACACTATAACATAGTATCTATATTTTGTCAACTATTGTTTCTCTCAATAAACTTTCCTCAATTTTCAAAGTACCACCAGTAAGCACTAAGGCACTCTGCCAAAGACTTAAAGTGTTACCAACTAATTTCTGCTAACTACAAGTTAGAAGATATTAAACGGTAAAAACGTTATATTAATTATTTGAGAGTTTATTTAATCGTTAAGCTGGTAGGGGACTTAAGCTAAAAGAAGTTAACTCTCTCAGCTCCATTTCAACTGGAAGCACTATAGCATAAGTCATCTATTTTGTCAACTATGAGATGCTGGGATTTTCGGTTAGTATAGTGTCTGGGCATGCCTGCCCGCCTTTGGAGGGCCCCGCCCTAACTAAATAATCCATAAATTAATATTTCGTTATAGAATTAGAAAATGAAAATGGACAAGAAATCTAAAAAAGCTGATCAAATCGGCAATCTTTATCGCGCCGCGCTCTATTTAGCCAAAGATGACGTCGATCAAGCGATCCGATTCATATCTAGTAATCCTTATCTCCCTAATCCCCCTTACCACCCCTATCAAATAGAGGAACTTAAAGCAGAACCTAAAACTAGACTTAAATTTGCCGAAAAGCTTCTCGATTTATACAAACTCCAACTCCGATTACCCTAAATAATGTACCAACCACGCCATAATCATCACATGACCCCCAAAATAAGTGACAACCATCATGCGGGAAATTAATTCGACCACTCTCTCGGAAATAGGTCAAACTATGACAGCTACCTTTTGGATAATTTTATAAAAAATAGCAAAATTAATTAAGCGTAATTCCCTACCCATGTTTTCAATTTCCAACGAATTCCGGAGGGACTATGACACGGCCTATAGCATGTTTGGGATTTATTAGGAGCAGGTCGTTAATCCTGTGGTACAAATGCACACGTCGCAAATCCACCAATTCCCGCAAAGCCAAGTTTTCCACATTTCCACGTCATTCCGGGACAAGACCTGGAATCCAGTAAATCTGATTTATCAATTACTGGATTCCAGATCGCGGCGTCTGGAATGACAAGTTAGATGACCTACCTTCCCTACTTCGTAGCTATGGAGGAAATTAAAGAACCGCACCATTCTCAGGGGCATACGCCCTAAGTGCAGTGCGGAATAAAAGCATCCTGGACAGAGGACACTATTGATATTAATAGTATAAGAACCACCGCCGCCGTCAAGAGGATTTTTAGTGGTTAGGGCATAGGTTTATGAAGGATAACTAAAATAATAAACAGTGGGGCTGTGGAAATGCTGAGAGATAGATTACTTTAAATATGTCATTCCGGGACAAGACCTGGAATCCAGTAAATCTAAAAAGGCCAATTTCCAACAATTTGCCTAGAATTGGTAGCGAGCAAGGTGAACGTTCTTTCCAAATTGGATATTGGAAATTTTACATCTTGTTTTACTAGATTCCGGCTACGGGGCCGGAATGACAAGGAGGTTACGGGGTCGCTATTTTTCCAAAGAACATTTTACCAGCTTGCGTTTGCAGGCTACGAGTGATCTCAATCTCTACATCTTGCCCAACCTGCGATGCTCCGGCTTCAATCACGATCATCGTCCCGTCCTGCAGATAGCCAACGCCTTGGGTGACGTCTTTACCAACGTTGACAACTTTAATTTGATGTTTTTCTCCTGGAAAAAAGACCGTTCGGAGTCCATTAGCCAGTTCGTTGACGTTTAAGACCTTAACGCCATGAGCTTTGGCGACTTTGTTGAGATTAAAATCGACAGTGATGAGTCGCCCTTTTAGGTTCTTAGCCAGAATCACTAGGCGCTTATCGACCGGGTCATGATCCTCGGCACCGTTGATATTGTTCACAATAGTGGTCCGAATATCTTTATATTTGGTGAGTTCGTTGAGAATCGACAGGCCGTAACGCCCTCTTTCGCGCTTGAGTTTATCGCTATTATCGGCCAGGTGCTGCAGTTCATCGATGACGCACTGCGGAATAACCAACGGATTTACCCAAAAGCCGCTTTGGACGATCGACCAAATCCGGCCGTCAATTAAGGCCGACGTATCAAGGATCCCTGAGTAGAGTCCGCAAAGCTCGTCGAGCTTGGCCTTTTGGGCCGCTTGTGATTCTTTTTGGGCCACTCTCATTAAAGCTTCAACTTTCCGCCGTTCCAACCTTTCGGCCTTAGCTTTTTCGGCCAGTCCCCTACTCTCAGTTAAACGCCGGTTTTGCTCCCTAAAAAATTCGGCCATCGTCTGAGTGATTAAGTGGGTAAAAAAGTTAGTGACAGATGTTCGCAAATAAATAAAGGCATTCGGCAACCACACAAAGATTGCCGCCGCCAGCAGTCCCCCAATTATGGTAGGACCTAAATAACGGATATTTAACAAATGAAAATTATTAAATAATAAATTACTAGAGATGTAGAAGCCAATAAAAAAACCACTCGTTACAGTCACCAAGCGGAATATCAGTAACTTTAATCTAAATTGGAAAACCACTTCTCCATCCTAACACGCTAAAATTAATAATTCCTGAAGTTTCGCTGAAATGAAAAAGGACATCTTTATCGGATCAGATAAAAATGTCCTTACGAACTAATGCGCATGAGCGTTACACCAATGGACGATGTAGCGCCGGCTACGATTCGACAGTGGAACCCCATCAACATAACGATCCCACCCAAAGAACGACCGAACTTTAACCTTTCTTCTTTGGCTTTGGCCCTGGATTTGGGCAACGTGACGAACCTCCAAAGATCATCACCACAAAAGACGATGTCCCCATGAACGCCGCCACCAATAACATTACGACAAATTCACAACAAAACACCGTTCCCTCGCCTATGACCTGAAAAGCTTCGTAGAACGCTAATCCGCTGCCACCAATCGAAGAAATAATTAGAGCGACAACAACAGCTACAAAAAGAGCCGCCACCACAATACTTTCAGATAGCCCACGACCCAAAAGGTAATGGTAAATAAGGCCGAAGACTACCCATAGCAAAACAACATCCAGCACAGGCAACACGACGACCCAAAAGCGTCTAGAATTTTCGTTATTTGATGGCACTTTCTCTCCTCCTTTTTCGAATTCGAACGATTAATGCGCTGATTATGCCACCTTTTATCCAATTTGTCATTCCGGGACAAGACCTGGAATCCAGTAATAAATTCGATTTTAAATTTTGAAAATTAATCATTAATAATTGATTAAAAATTAAAAATTAAAAATTTATTTAAATTAATTTGATTTACTGGATTCTGAATCAAGTTCAGAATGACGAATGAGGCTTTGCAACGCTTTGTATACGCTCTTATAACCATCACTACTCACATTTTTGGTAAATCCCAGCTTCTTGGATTCGTTTAAACGGCGGCTCGCTTGCGGCACTTGACGCAATTCTCCCGAAAGACCAACTTCACCAAAGACGACCGTTTTGGCGTCAATTGGTTTATTGGCGACACTACTAGCGACGGCCGCGCAGATTGCCAGATCAACCGCTGGTTCCGAGGCGGTAAAGCCGGAAGCAACATTAATGTAAACGTCTTTGTCTGACGTTTTAACGCCACAGTGACGTTCGAGTACTGCCAGTAGAAGATTGACGCGATTAATGTTAACACCGGATGAAGTACGACGAGGGTAACCAAAAGTGGTTTTTTGCGTTAAAGCTTGAATTTCGACGAGAAGTGGCCGCACGCCTTCAAGAGTGACAGTGACCACCGAGCCGCTCTGGTTAGCCAACCGTTCCCCTAAAAATAAGTCGCTGGGATTGGCGACTTCTTTTAGACCTTTTTCGACCATTTCTAAAACTCCAACCTCAAAAACCGCCCCAAAACGGTTTTTAGTGGTTCGTAACAAGCGATAAAAATGCTGGCCATCGCCTTCAAAGCTTAGAACTGTATCCACAATGTGCTCTAATACTTTGGGACCGGCGATATCGCCGTCTTTTGTAACATGGCCAACGAGGACAGTTGGGATCCCAAGGCGCTTGGCGGCGGCGGTTAACCGAGCCGCACTCTCTCTGATTTGAGCGACAGAACCGGCAAAACTGGAAAGTTCCGAAGTCCACATCGTTTGGACGGAGTCGATGATAAGAAGACCTAAGTTTTGACGGGATTCAAGAGTGGAAATAATATTGTCTACATTAGTTTCCGAGAGGATTTCAATATTTTCCGACAGTGACCCAACCCGTTTGGCCCGCGAGGCAATCTGGCTGGCCGATTCCTCCCCAGCCACATAAAGCACACTGCCGCTATCACCCATATCCCCCTTATCTCCCTTATCGACTAAACCCCCTATTTTACTGGCGATTTGAATCAACAACGTCGACTTTCCAATCCCCGGTTCGCCAGCGAGAAGTACGACCTGCCCCGGCAGCAACCCACCGCCAAGGACCCGATCCACCTCACCAAATCCCGTTGAGATCCGATTATAAGTCGTGCTCTTGACTTCGCTGAGTTTAACTGTTGACCCGGCGAGAGCCGATGATTCTGACGCCATGCGACTATTTTTTACTTTTACTGGAGCTTTAGCGCTTTTAGTCTGCTCTATTAACGTATTCCACTCACCGCATTTTGGGCACTGCCCAGCCCACCGCAGAGACTCGTTGCCGCAATTCTGGCACACAAAAACCGAAGACGATTTCATGAGATTAGTATAGCTCATTCACAAACCAACCAATCTCCGCCAAAGGCGGATTGATGCCTACTAGACTCGCAAAGCTCGTCAAGTAGTCAGTCAAAAAAAAGCAGGCGATTGTTATTAAAACTTTCGCCTGCCTTAAAATTTTAGAACATCATGCTAACTCTTGTAGACGAATGTCCTGATAATTTAATGTTTAATTCACAGACGGCAGCGCTGGCGATATTTTGGTACCTAATATCTTTTTTTCCAACCACCAGTTGAATAGTCACACGCCCGTCCCAGTACGTATTACGGTGCGCTAACACGTGCTTTCGAAGATCTCTGCATGAAAATCTTCCCAAGCCTCGGCCCCCACGAATATTCTGCATTACATTTTCGACAATTATGCCTGTCAGCTTCGCGTTTTCGGCCTGCTGACCAGACCAATCTTCGTCCAGACTCTTTGGAACGCCCTTAAATGGCCACATAGTCTCTCTCCTTAATTACTTAGTTTTGATCAAGCGCATTATAACCAATTGCCACTATAAGTCAAGGTAAAAACAAAAAAGCCCTCTTGCGAGAGCTCCTTTGTGTGCTTGCACCAGATTAGGTGATAGCAGGTCCATCAAACGAAATTATACACTAATCTATCGAGGACGGGGCATGCCCCGTCCCTACACGTATCTGCAGGAGGCCTCCTTTAGATCTGTAGGGACGACTCATGGGTCGTCCTCAAACCAACATTCGAAATAATTCGTATTAATTCGAATCAATTCGCATGATTCATATAAAGTCTTAAAGGTGGAAAGAACTATATGCCTTACGGGCATTACTCGGCAGTTTAAGCTGACTGCAAAACTGGTCGATCTAGCTGCGTGAGCAAATCTAGATTAAATTCACTTAAGCGCAACGACTAATACTCTTAAGTGCGAATCTCGGCTAAGGATTGAGCCTATATTCTAGCTAGTCCGTAATCAAAATGATCGCGCGACTTCTCAATCGTCTCGAAATTCTAAATACTCCCTAGAAAGGAGGTGATCCAGCCCCAGATTCCCCTAGGGCTACCTTGTTACGACTTAAGCCTGATCGCTAGACATAACCTCCCCCGATAAATCGGGGTTCAGATATCCCTAACTTTCCTGCCTTGACGGGCGGAACCGGGTACTTAGAAGTTTGTCCCGTCCCCACTCCGGCGAGCGGATTTCCCGCACCGGGCGAGTCCCTATGCTTTTAATGATCTAACTTCTTGTAGTCCTTCGTTGGTTAAGTGCTTTTTGTTTTTAATTAATTCTGCGACTTGGCAGAACTTCTTAAACTCAAAACGCTTCTTTGCTTGTGGTGGGTAACTTTGAAAATATGGAATTATTTTCTCAGAAATATCCTTAAAATTACTTACTTTTAACTTTACGTGCGGTCGCCATTTAGCGTAACGCTCATAATTTAAACGGTAAATATTTCCACAACCAAGAGATTGTTTTATTTCCTGTAAAATCGGTTCGTCATCTTCCCGCAGTTCAATCTCAAATATGAGACGAACTTCCGGAAATCTGTCTTTATGATTATTAACAGAAATACTAAAACAACCTTCTCCATCAACGAATCCAACTACATAGTTTGGATCTAACATAAGGTTCATCCCTTCATCTCCAGACTACCAAATAAAATACGAAGTAGCAAGAGATTACTATGGACTCAGCTGACTTCTCGTAAAGCAATTGCTTCAATCTTTACGAGATCTCTCTGGGTCATTTAGAAAACTGTTCCAGGCATCCGAACGAGAGTCACTTCCTCATGACACACCATGAGTCGATTTGACTATCCCTGTCAACGGGATTTCGGCTGCCTTTTGCCTCAGGCCCTCCAGACCAGCGCCTCGCGGCTCTGGACCTGCCATGTTATTTTCTTGACTACCACATTCAGTTTTCATGAACGTGGGATGGATTTTAACCATCTAGTTTTCTAAACTGCCAGACGCGCAATTAAATTTTTGTGTGCAAGACCCGAGAACGTATTCACCGCAGTATAGCTGACCTGCGATTACTAGCAACTCCAGCTTCATGAGGGCGAGTTGCAGCCCTCAATCCGAACTAAGGTCCACTTTTGTGGGATTTGCTCCACCTTACGATTTCGCTTCCCTTTGTAGTGGCCATTGTGGCATGTTTCTAGCCCCAGGCATAAGGGCAATACCGACTTGACGTCATCCCCGCCTTCCTCCCTCTTGCGAGGGCAGTTCCACTAGAGTGATACAACTAGTAGTAGGGGTTGCGCTCGTTGACCCACTGAAGGGTACGTCTCACGATACGAGCTGACGACAGCCATGCAACACCTGTGATAGCCTTCTTGCGAATTTCCCGCGTTTCTGCGGAATAGGACGCTATCATGTCAAACCTGGGTAAGGTTCTTCGGTTATCATCGAATTAAAGAACATGCTTCGCTGCTTGTGCGGGTCCCCGCCAATTCCTTTGAGTTTTAAGCTTGCGCTCGTACTTCCCAGGCGGTCGACTTAACGCGTTAGCTTCGACGAACAATCCACCTTGCGGCGGGCCATCCATCCAGTCGACATAGTTTACGGCGTGGACTACACGGGTCATCGTGTATTTTAGCTCCTATTACTAGGAGGATCGGACTATATCATTCACTGAAATGTTTGTGACGACTTTGCTTATCTTTAAGATAAAATCGCACCACTTCTTCCGAAAAACCGGAAGACGTAATCACTTCAGAGATCCAGCGTTGCTGAAGAATTGAATCTTTGTATAGAAGCAATACTTTAGGCAACATTTGAGGAACTGGTACATAAGGAATTATGAGCCTTAAGAATTTTTTTAGTTCTTCTACAGAACTTAAATAAACTCTGCTATAGACCTTATTAACCAACGGGCGATGGACAAATCCAACGCTCGTGTTAATACCCCAAACGATTTTAAAATATCTTTTAATAATTTCGGCTTCTTTTAAGGAATAGCCATCTGTACAAAAAACCCCTTTGCGTTCCCCAATGATAGAACCATCATCAAACCACCAGATTGCCAGAGCAAGTGGGGTTAATTTGTTCAACCATCTTCGGGAAACAAGCTTTTTTTGCCTTTTTGTAACCAAGTTATAATAACCGGTTAAAACTGGCAAAGCTAAGCTTTGATAACGCAACTTAGGATTCTTACTGTAACCATCAGCTGGTTGCTCCCAACAACAAGAGTCGCTTGATATTTCCTTAAGTTTAGACATTTTCCACCAAAAATATTCTTTCTGGTTTATTGAATGCCTAAAGGATAATCTCGCGTTTTTGTAATTAGGATTTACAGCTATTGAGGCATCTCCTAAAAGAGAACCTAAAACCACTGCTTCACATTCTTTTGACAAAGGTGTTAGCTTCATTAAGCTATTTTACACCAACTGTCGTCAATTCTTCATAGTCTCTACGGGAGTCGCCTTAGGCGACCTTCCCTCGGGATTGACCTAAAATAAATTTAGGGTTTCCCCGATACAGCTGAATGCTCATCTCGATATCGCTATCGAGAGGGACACCATTCCCCCGATAAAATCGGGGACGGACTATCTAATCCGTTTTGCTCCCCACGCTTTCGTATCTCAGCGTCAGAAAATTCCCAGGTAGCTGCCTACGCCTTTGGTGTTCCAAGTGCTCTCAACGCATTTCACTGCTACTGCACTTGTTCCGCTACCCCCTAAATATCTCTAGTCTAGAAGTATCACAAGCAGTTCCAAGGTTGAGCCTTGGGATTTCACCTGTGACTATCTAAACCGCCTACATAACTCTTTACGCCCAATAAATCCGGATAATGCTTGGATCCTACGTATGACCGCTGCTGCTGGCACGTAGTTAGCCGATCCTTCTTAACGTCGGTTTACGACCCGAAGGCCTTCATCCCGCACGCGGCGTCGCTGGGTCAGACTTTCGTCCATTGCCCAAAATTCCCGATTGCTGCCATCCGTAGATGTGGGGGCCGTGTCGCAGTCCCCCTCTGGCTGGTCATCCTCGTGAGACCAGCTACCCGTCATAGACTTGGTGGGCCTTTACCCCGCCAACTATCTGATAGGCCGCAGGCTCATCCTAAAGCGGCTTGCGCCTTTACTCTTAACTTTTTACAGTCAGAGACTATTGGGTATTACCTAATCTTTCGACTAGCTATTCCCATCTTTAGGGTAGATTCCTACGTGTTACTCAGCCGTCTGCCGCTACTTAAACCCTTGCGGGTCTAAATCGCTCGACTTGCATACCTTAGGCACGCCGCCAGCATTTATCCTGAACCAGGATCAAATTCTCAAAAAAAATTCTTTCCACCTTTAAAACTTTACTTTATCAATGTGATGTCACTTCAATCACGATTTAGTGACACCTATTTGGTTATCAAGGTGCATACCCTTACTTGTCATTCCGGGCTTGACCCGGAATCCAGTAAACCAACAGTCCGAAACATCCTAATTAATCCGAAATGGTATCCGAATTAATCCTAATATCGGACGGGTCTTAAAAACAAATAAACCCCAGGTCTGCCCTGCGGTTTTTATGTTTAGCTGTAGTAGTATCCCAAAGGACTTACTAAAAGCGTTTGGTAGAGTTACTTTTAACTTATGCAGGGAGGTTTGTCAACGGCCAAAAGAGGTGCTAAAGTAGCGCTCATCTGAATACTCAGAAAGAGGAGACAAGAAATGAATAGTTCCTGGTCATATCAACCTATCATGGACGGCATTATCCGTTATGTAAACGAAAAGGAGTTGCGAAGGCTCGGACTGGAATCTGCTTACGTTCTAACAGTTTCCGCTAACCTAGCAACAGTTAGGTCTTCCTGTATTGGCATAAGCCCGCTAAATGGACGGGGCTTTTGCGGCAATGTTACTTTCAGAATTAACGGTCGTGACGGTGTTAAAGTGTCGAAAATAGAAGTCGTTTGGAATGGCTACACTAACACCGAGGTAAGTGGCATTGATAAACCACGCCTCCTAGAGATGCTTCTCAAAGTGGTCGCTTTGCTACCAATGGATCTAACCGAACCCGGCTTTTCCAAAAAATGGATGCAGCACCTTAAACAAGCCTGGGAATAATAAACCACTCTTAGTACACCCGATCTTGTTTTAAAAGCAATTTCGGGTGTTTTTGTTTGATCTAAAAGCCTTAAAGTGCTAAAGTGCGGTCACCAAAACTTTAGAAGGAGAAGATTAAATGAGTATCTGGAATGCTGACGATGGCAGTGAGGTAAGGCTCGTCGACAAAGATCGCTTGAGAGAGCTTGGGGCGCGTGCAGTTAGTATTATGGCCTGCCGAACAGATTGCAGATTAGATTACTTGGAGCTGTTATTTACAATCGCCTACACGGCAAGTGATAACCAAAGCCTAATCTTTAGCGCTGTGTTTGTACCAAATGGCCAAAAAAACAAAGTAACCAGTGGATTAACTTTCCGCAGACTTGGTTACTGGGAACAAGATTCAGCAGAATTAAAGATAGAGGCCTTAAAGATCGTAAAAGCGATAATGAATCTCTACGTCCAAAATCAAGCCTACTCAGGATTTCTAAACTCAAGAAATATAGAATTGCTGAAGATGGTTTGGGATAACGCATCAGTTTCTAACATCATCGAAAAATAGTCGTTACCTACCGCACACCCGATCTTGTTTTAAAAGCAATTTCGGGTGTCATCTTTTTTGATCACTGACAAAATTTGCCGATCGGCATAAAATGTCGGACTTGTCTGCTGGCCATGCCTTGTTGCAGCAGCATTTCTGTGCTACCATTCTGGGTGTTATGAAGGTAGTTCTAGTTGCCTTAACCTCAAGCTTATTTTTATTGGCCACATCGGATCAAACTTTTGCCAAGAGTTACAGTGTGAACACTTTTAAGGCACCAAAAATAACAGCTCCCAAGTCATACGTTTATAAAGCACCAAAGATACAAACTTTTAAACCCACTACCTATCGTAACTATACAGGCGGTGGAACCTTAAAATATCAAAATGGTTACTTCAAGCCATCTACAGGTACGTATGTTCAGGGATATCTTAAAACTAAACCCGACAACTACACCTGGAACAACCGCAAGTCTCTTTACGGCTATTAAAAAATTAGTAGTGCGTAATTCTCCTTTTTCCACCTAGGCTATTTCTTTTTCAACCACGGACAAATAGCAGCGGGTGCAGTAAATTGTCAATCGCTACCTCTTCGGTCACTATGCTTGTACTGACGATGTTTCTGTGCTACCGTAAGCGAAATCAATCGAATCTAATTAAGGAGAGGAAAAATGCATAAACATAAAACTGTGGCCGCTAAAATTCCGGGAGACTCGGGATCGTATGGCATCATCAGAGATACAGCTGTCTTGGAGATAGCCGCTAATTCCCCAGAACCATTCGCGTACTTTGAAGTCGTTAGGCAGTTTGATAATCCCACTGACCCACCGACCGGGAATCTACCCAATGAAAACATACTGGCGATTGCTTTTATCTATGAGGATTCAACCCACCTTCACGACTTTGAAACACCAGAGGAGCTAGCCCGTATTAAAGAGCTTTATTCAACAGATTGGTACTTTTGTTATGTGGAACTGAGGCCGCTGCCCGACGTGCATGCCGCCCGTCAGTTATTTCGTTAAGGAGACTAAAAATGGCTACGAAAACGATTGAAGTTTTGGCGGGTATTATTGCCTGTGTGCCCACTGTTCCCAACGCCATACCCAGAGTGGTTGGCACTCGCGATGAGCTGGCTCAGGTAGTGTCTGATTTTGGACATAGAGTGAATTTATTTCAGCTGCAGCACCTATCTAAATTAGAAGTGAAAATGGCCGCTGAAAGCCAGAAAAGTGATGAAGCCGCAGAGGTTAGTGCCGGAAAGTGGGCAGTTAAGATCAGCGATCGCGGAATCACTAGTTTAAGAGTGTTTAGCGACTTCTTTGAACGCTACAACGTTATGGACAATACCGCCAAGAAATCAACGCAAGCCAAGTTTGAGGATGTGCGGCTAATTGCTGTCAGCCACGAACAAGCTTCATGGCATTTGGCAGAACCCAGGCGCTGGTAAATAACAAGTCGAACCACAAGTTAGCGCCCTTAGATTTATCTAAATTTAAGGGCGCGTTTGTTATTTAAAAGTAATAACTCCCCCGCCAATTAATTCTTCGCGAAAATAAAAAACAGCACTTTGCCCCGCCGCTACGCCAAAAAAAGGCGTTTCTAAAGTAACTTCAATAATCCCCCCAATTTTCCGAATCTCCCCAACCTTAACAAACTCCCCTAAATGACGGATCCTCACTTTTAGATCTTTAATTTCTAAAGGATCTTTTAAGAAATTAAAATCCTGGACCGATAAAATAGATATAGAAGCATCTTCTCGACTACCAACTACAAGTCTATTAGCGGCCACATTCTTGCTAATAACATACTGTTGTTGGCTATTCGCTGTCTTGTTATTTGTTATAAAGCCATGGCGCTGCCCGATTGTGTACAAAGGTAACCCAATGTGACTGCCTATTACTGCTCCAGTAGTATTTACTACCTCTCCTGGTTGTAACTTAGCGCCCGATAAATGCTTCTGTAGAAAGCTTTTAGTATCGTCATCGGGAATAAAGCACACGTCGTAACTTTCCGCAGCGTCTTTCATTGGCAATGACGATGCAGATGCCACCTTACGTACCTCTGGTTTGTTCATTTCTCCTAAAGGGAATATTAGTGACGATATCTGATCCTGTTTTAAAGTCCATAAAAAGTAGCTTTGATCTTTCTTCTTATCGGTTGCCATAAACAAACGGGGAATTGATTCCCCACGATCCGATTGTAGGGTTGACCCTATGTGGTCAACCTCAATCCGATCGACCCCCACATTCTGTATTTTGGCATAGTGCCCTGTAGCCAAATAATCAAACCCCTGCTCTTTTGACCACTCTAAAAGCCGCCCAATTTTAAGGTACTCGTTACACCTAATACAAGGATTAGGCGTTAAACCAGCCTCGTAATCCGCAATAAAACGGTTAAACACTAATTCCTTAAAATCAGCCGAGTAATCCAGCACGGTTAGGGGGATATCTAGATGCCGGCAAAGCGCTACCACCTTCTTAAATGAGGATAAATCACAGCATTTATTGTAGTTTTGGTCCGATAGTTTAAGGTGAACGCCATGCACCTCGTACCCTTGATCCTTTAATAGTAAGGCAGCCACCCCACTGTCAACACCACCGGACAGAGCAACGACAACTTTTTGACGCTTTTCTAAACTCATAAGTGGACATTTTAAAGCAATAAACCAAACAAGACCATACGTAGGGGCTTGATTTATCAAGCCCTCAATCCAATCGATCGAGGGCGGCATAAATGCCGCCCCTACGTTATTATTCGAGCACATTCGGAAACCATTAACAATTCCCGCAGAATACCGTATACTATTTATATGGATCTACTGGCCATTGGCAGCTTAATTTATCTATTTGCCGGTGACATTTTGCCTGCCGCACCCAAAGAAGTCTTAATAACGCCCTTCAAAGACGCCGCAGGCCGCTACGTTGAGCGCGCGGACTTAACGGCCTTGTGTTTAACCGCGGAACTGTTTGACCTGCGGCGTCAAGGTTTAATACTTATTGAAGGCAACGGCACCGTTACCTACCTTAAAAAATCCGGTAGCAATCAAATGCCCAGTCCCATCTCCGATCTGGCGATTAGAATAATCGACGCTCTAAAATCTGAGGCCGTAAAACTTAGCGATTTCGTAAAGAAGTTTGAGAATACTAAAGACACAATTTCTATAATTTACGAAGATCTAAAGCGTTTGGAATTAGTTAAGAAAGTAGAGGCTAAAAAGTTTTTGTTTATAAAATCGCCGGACTTTGAATTTAATCGCCAAAAAATTGAACCTTTAGAAAACCTGGTCCCGCAAGTTCAAGCTAAAATCGAGAATTATAAATTAGATCCCGGCTTTAATGAGATTTTAGCCCAAATCAAGGGCGTTATCTAGTATGTACGAGCCTAAATATATTATCTCACCAAAGCTTTTAAACGTCATTGGCAAAATCGAAGCGGCTAAAGAAGTTATTGAAAACGCTCCGTTAGTGCCCCAGTGGGAACGCCAGTTCATGAATGATGCTGAGGCTCGGACCGTCCATTTTTCGACGCATATTGAGGGCAATGCCTTAGAGTTTAGTGAAGTTAAGAAAGTGTTAACCGGCCGCGGTGAAGAAGTGGTGGCCAGAGAGCGTGACCTCCAGGAGATTCTTAACTACCGCGAAGTAGTTAAATACATCGAAAAAATGTCAACACCTACCCAACCTATCGTACCTATAATACCTATGGTACCTACCAACCCAACTATAACTGAAAGCACTATCCGCGAGCTACACCGTTTAATTACGAACCGCATTCTTTCTCCAGAGAAACAAGGAAAATATCGCACCCAGATTGCCAGTATTCGCAATTCAATTACCGGCGAAGTCAGCTTTGTGGCCCCGGAAGCACCACAGATAAATATTTTAATGACCGACCTTACCACTTGGCTGACGACCGAAGCCAAGGACGTCCATCCCGTACTAAAAGCCGGCATGGTGCACTACGAACTGGTGCGGATTCATCCGTTTGAAGATGGGAATGGCCGCACAGCTCGGGCTCTGGCGACCTTGTCACTTTATCTGGATGGCTATAATATCCGCCGGTTTTTTAGTTTAGATGAGCATTACGACCAAGACGCCGCCGCTTATTATTCAGCTTTACAAGCGGCCAACAAAGGGGAACTCACAACCTGGCTGGAATATTTTAGTGAAGGACTGGCGATAGAACTTAACCGCGTTAAAGAGCGCGTCTTAAAACTTAGTCATGATAGTAAGCTGCGGAAGACGGTTGGCCAAATTGCTTTGTCGGAGCGCCAAGAACGGGTCATTGAGCAATTGCAAGACGTCGGCTACGTCCAAAATAAAGATTTTAAGAATATCTTCCCCGGCATCAGTGAGGACACGGTCTTAAGAGAGTTAAAAGACCTCGTTATTAAAGGCCTGATCTTTAAAAAAGGTAGTACCAAAGGGGCAAGATATGTACTTCGGTAGTTGACTCATTAGTCATTAGACATTTGGCATTTCGCCATTAAATCATTGAACATTAATGAAAAATGGTTAAATGACTTAATGACTAATGTTAAATGGCAAATGAATCCAATATGACTTTCTCTAAACTCACAGAATATTTTCAAAAACTGGAATCTACCCCAAAGCGCTTGGAGATTACTTCGATCCTTGCGGAGCTCATCAACGAAGCAGATGCGACTGAAGTCGACAAGATTCTCTATTTGACCGAGGGACGGCTCGGACCTCTTTTTGACAATGAGGACTTTAACCTCGGCGATAAAATGATCCAACGAGTCCTAAGTACTGCCTACAACAAAGCAACTGAAGAAATAACCAAGCAACTAAACACTGCCGGTGACCTTGGTGACGTCGCTGAAAAACTATCAAACTTATCGCCCTTACCTCCCGCATCTCCCTTAACCGTAATCGAGGTATTCGATCAACTAACTACTATTGCTTACGCAAGTGGCACTAACTCTCAGGATCGTAAAGTACAATCACTTGCTTCTCTACTAAGAATCAGTGCCCCGGTGGCAGCTAAATATTTAGTTAGGATTCCCTTAGGAAAGTTGCGTTTAGGGTTTTCCGATCTTACTGTTCTTGATGCTCTCTCTTACACCATTACCGGGGACAAAGCCTTAAGAAACCAAATTGAAGCCACCTACAACATTTATCCGGATATCGGGCAAATAGCCAAAGTGCTAAAAGAATCCGGTACCGATGGCCTTAAAAAAATTAAACTCACCGCGGGAGTCCCTATTCTACCGGAGCGCTGCTCATTAGTTGAAAGTAGTGTGGAAATGCTAGAACGATCGGAGGTCTGGGCAGTGCAACCCAAGTATGACGGTTTAAGAACGCAGATTCACTACGGCGTAAAATCGGCCAACCACGATTCCCTCATTACCTCAATTCCCCTTATCCCCCTTAACACCCAAACCTCCCATATAAAAACCAAAATCTACTCCCGAGGCCTGGAAGACATTACAGCAACGATGCCGGAAATAGTAGCAGCCGCGGAACAACTAGCTAACGAGTGTCACTTGAGTAGTTTTATTTTAGACGGTGAGGCCGTTACCGTAGATCCCACTACCGGTAAAATAATGCCATTTAACGATACCGTTACCCGCAAACGGAAGTATGATATTGCCGAAAAATCGGCCAGCAATCCTTTGAACATTTTCGTTTTCGATTTACTCTTATTAAATGGAGAGGACTTAACCAACGAACCCTACACCGATCGATACGATCGTTTATCCAACCTATTACACCTACCCAACATATCAAACTTAACCAACCTGCACTTAACCCCCCAAACTGTTTTAAAAGACGCGGCGGCTATTTCGGCCCTATTCCAAAAAGACATTAAAGAAGGCTACGAGGGGATTGTGGCCAAAAAACCAAACAGTACCTACCACGCTGGTGCCCGTGATTATTCTTGGGTTAAACTAAAGCGGGAGGGCGACACCTCAGGCCTAGCCGACACTATCGATTGCGTAGTCATGGGTTACTACGCTGGTGAAGGGAAACGCAACGATTTTGGTATTGGCGCTTTTTTAGTTGGGGTTTACGATCCTAGCGATGACACCTTTAAGACACTGGCTAAAATCGGCACCGGACTTACTGACGATCGCTGGCGTGAGCTTAAAGCCAAGTGTGATCAAATAAAAACCACCAAAATGCCCACTCGTTACGTTACCCCCGCTTCCCTATCACCACACGTCTGGGTGACCCCCAGGCTCGTCGTCTCGATCCGAGCCGATCAAGTTACTAAATCCCCCAGTCACAGCAGCGGCTACTCCTTAAGATTTCCCAGACTTCTCGACTACCGCGAAAAGCTTCCGGAAGACGCCAACTCTGTAAGCGACATAGAAAAATTGTTTAAAAAATAAATCAAAATCTTATTCGTCCTATTCTACCTATCAGACATATCATACCTATATAACCCAACCAAACCCCCAGCACTAGAAAAAACCCAAAGAACTGCTACACTATTTAGATAAGATTATGTTTGTAAAGGTGGTGATTATTAATGTCTGAAGTAACTGCAACCCCCGTAGCTAAAAGTGACAGTAACCTAATGGCCGCTATCTCCTACTTATGGATTCTTTCCATAGTAATGTATTTCGTTAAGAAAGATGATGAATTCGTGAGATTCCATGCTAAACAAGGTATGGTACTTTTTATAGCTGAGTTAGTTTGCACTATCATCCCGGTTATCAACTTTTTCGCCTGGATTGTTTTCTTAATAATCGCCATTGTTGCCGCGTCTAAGGCTTACAAGGGTGAACGCTGGGTAATGCCAGTCGTTGGAGGAATCGCCGAAAAGATTAATTTCTAAGAGGTTTTATGGGTGATGAGCATCCGTTTAGCAATGAAGCCCTAAAAAAGGCCGAAAAAGCCCGCAACTTAAAGGCGGCAGTTTCTTATTTGTGGCTGGGATCGCTTTTCACGATGCTGACTAACAACGGCGACGCTTTTGTAGCCATGCACGCTCGTCAGGGAGTAACGATTACTCTCTTTACCGCCCTTATTTTTATTCCGGGACTGACGCAATTCTTCCTCCCCTTTGTGGGAGGAGCTTGCGCCATTATGTACGGCTTAGGTTTCTACATGGCTTATCAGGGACGTGAGTTCAAAATGCCGGGAATTTGGGACCTATCGCAGAAGATATTTAGGTCACAGTACATAGGATAAAGAATGTCATTCCGGGCTTGACCCGGAATCCAGCAGCTCTAATAATTTGAAATTTAAAATCAAAGTTTAAATTTGAAAAATCGACGCTCATTTTGTTCGCTACCAATTCTTATAGAATTGTTAAATTTTTAAGCATTTCAAATTGAATTCAAATTGTAAATTTCAAATTGAAAATTAAGATTAATGAAATCTATTAAAGAAGTTTTATCTGTTAGAGATCCAAAAAAAGGAAAGTACTCCAAGAACGAGTTTCAAGTGTTCGGCTACTATCTCGCTACGAACTTAGAAGACACCGCCCACACCTCACTCTATATTAAGCTCTCCAAAGACGTTGATCGCAACTTGTTGGAAAAGGCTTTAGCGTTTGTAAAAGACAGCAAAGCCCGCTCTAAAGGGAAATTATTCATGTGGAAACTGAAAGAACTGCGTCAACAAAATAAAACAAAGCAGACCAAGCCGGAAGAATTAAATCCAGTTTAATAGTTAGCTGACAAATAGGAGCACGTGCTAAGTTTTGTCAATATTAAAACCCGTCTGATTCCCCTTGCACTCTGCTTTGAATATATCTAATATTAAAGTAGCAAATGTTGACGTTTCTAAAGCACTACAAAATTAACCTCGCCATTGCTCTCGTCATGGCGGTTGCCATTATAATCATCCGCGGCGACTACGCGCTCATCACGATTATTTTGACACTGGTGGCCGCCAAATTGACCGTCTTTTTCTTTGACCTGGAGTTCATCTTCTATGCTTACTTCGCAGAACCAAATACCACCTTTAGCACGTCGCTAAGGACGCTGTTTAGTCAGAAAAACTATGTTGGTGCCATAAGTTTTATCGAGGCCCACGGATCTGATGCCAAAAATCCGATTCTTCGCAGTGCTCTCTTTCAAATACTTTTGATAGTCATTGCTGCTTATTTAGTCTTTTCCAAAGTAGGTCCTTTCGGTGTCACCTTTGCGGTGACCTTGCTAGCTCAAAGCATTTATTTGGGCTGGGAGAGGCGACATTTGGACTGGTTTTGGAACGTCAAGATGACCTTGACGAATAATGTTTATTATTTTTATTTCGGTGTTATTTCTGTAATTTCGGTTTTCCTGTTGTTGTCGATTTAGACAGTGTATTACTTGTCATTCCGGGCTTGACCCGGAATCCAGTCAACCCGATTGTTATTTGCTTTTTGTTATTTGTTATTTTGATCGATGTTACTGGATTCCGGCTCCGGGGCCGGAATGACGAATTGTTTATGAACAACTTACTCTACGGTTTCATCGTCGTCATCGGAATTTGGACTGCCACCACCGCGGTTAGTCTCATTAAAAGAAACACTAAGGTCGATATTTGGGGCGCGCTCGTCTGGGTTTTAATCGGTGGTTTAATAGGGGCGAGACTCTACCATGTCGCTAGTCTTTGGGGTTATTATTCTCAAAATCCCGGGGCGATAATTGCCATTTGGCAAGGCGGGTTGGGCATATACGGCGGCTTAATTGGAGGCGCCATTGCTCTCGTCACCTACTCTCGTCTGCATCATCTGCCTATACTACAACTACTTGACCTTGTCGCTTTAGGTTTACCGCTTGGACAGGCAATAGGCAGATGGGGCAACTACTTTCGCCAGGAACTTTACGGCCTGCCAACTCAATTACCTTGGGGCATCTACATCGCCCCGGAAAATAGATTATGGCAAGTGATGCCTTTTAGCCACTTTCATCCGTTATTTCTCTACGAATCCCTCGGCTGCCTAGTAATATTTGGCATTCTAGTGGGTCTTGCCCTGAGCGAGGCCGCCCCAGGCGGACGAGTCGAAAGGGTTGACGGAGCCCTCTTTTTAATTTATATTGCCTTATACGGAATTTTAAGGTTCACTTTAGAACCTTTGCGGATTGAGAGTTGGACTTTAGGAAGTGTGAACGTCGCGGAGGCCATCTCGGCTTTGTTAACAATTACAGGCATCGTTTTATTAGTAATTTTATGGAAGAAAAAACATCCGTCAAAACTTACTTAACTCCCGTCGCCGTCGTCGTGGCAGGAATAATAATTGGTTCGGCGATTGTATTTAAAGATAAAATAGACATTAAAATCGGATCTAAAGGGACTACCGCCGGAACCCAAGCCACCGCTCCCACTCCAACTCCCAGTCCCACCCCAGCACCAACCGCCGATTTAACCGCTATTAAACCAACTTCGGCTGATACAGTGCTCGGTGACAAGAATGCCAAGGTTCAGATTATTTCTTTTAGTGATTTTGCCTGCCCGTATTGCTCCGCCGCCGATGGTAAAAATGATGCCATGACGACGAGCTTAAAAGGGCAATTCCCAGACTGGCAACCGGCCCTCCCAAATATTATTAAAGATTACGTTAATACCGGTAAAGCCCAATTAGTCTTCCGAGAATTTCCAGTCCACGGTCCCATTGCCGCTAAAGCCGCCGAAGCCGCCATGTGCGCCGGTGATACCGGTAAATACTACGAAATGTCCGGTAAATTATTTGAGACTCAAACTGAATGGTCAAGCTTAGCCATCGCCGATGCCACGACCAAATTTAACGGCTATGCGACGGACCTAGGATTGAATATTGCTGACTGTTTAAGTAGCGGCAAACACACCGCTGACGTTTCCAAGGATCAAGCGGACGGTCAAAAGGCCGGAGTGACGGGCACCCCAACGTTCTTCATTAATGGTGAAATCCTTGTGGGTGCCCAGCCCTACAGTGCCTTTCAGAAGGCCATAGACGCAAAACTTTAACACCACATGTCATTCCGGGCCCCGAAGGGGAGCCTTTGGCTCTTGACCCGGAATCCAGAATATTACCCATGACTAAACCGTACGACGTTCTAATAATTGGATCGGGACCAGCAGGCTTAACAGCCGCCATCTACACCACCCGCTATAATCTTTCAACTCTCATAATAGGAGAAATCGTTGGCGGCCAAATGACGGAAGTCTCGGATATTGAAAACTATCCCGGCTTTGAATCCATATCGGGACTCGAACTCGGCCAAAAGATGCTGGAACAATCACAAAAACTGGGTGCGGAATTTCTTGGCGAGTCGGTGGAGGAAGCGGTCAAGCAGAACGACGGCACTTTCAAGGTGAAAACGTCGACCGGACAGGAATTTGTAGCTAAAAGTATCATTTTGACTTCCGGCACGGAGCCCAAGCGCCTTGATGTTCCGGGTGAAAAAGGGTTGCGAGGGCGCGGAGTGAGTTATTGCGTAACCTGCGACGGACCGCTGTTTAAGAATAAAACGGTGATTGTTATTGGCGGTGGCGACTCCGCTTTCATGGGCGCACTGGAACTGGCCGGTTACGTGAGGCAAGTTTATTTGATTCATCGCAATAATAATTTCAAAGCCAAGCCGGCTCTGATTGAAAGTGTCAAAAACAATCCCAAAGTAATAATTATTCCCAACACTAATATAATTAGTGTTGACGGTGATAAAAGAGTGACTGGGGTAATGCTTGACCAACCATTTGAGGGTAACTCAAAGTTATTAGTTGATGGAATCTTCGTCGAAATCGGCAGTCAGCCGTCTGTAAAACTTTCGCTTGACCTGGAAGTTTCACTTAACGAATATAATTTTGTCGAGGTCGCTGTGGATCAAACTACCAGCGTCCCCGGAGTTTGCGCCGCCGGCGACATTACCACCGGCAGTGACGGCGTTCGTCAGATAGTGACGGCCTGCGGTGAAGCTGCGATTGCATCAAGAAGTATTTATCATTACCTACAAGCAAAGCTGACCGGAGAAGTGATGACACCACATGCTACGATCGACCCCAAAAAATGCGTCGGCTGCGGCATTTGTACCCAAGTTGCTCCGAATTCATTCCAACTAAATGTCAAAACTGAGCTTTCCGAACTTAAAAAGACCGCGACCGCTGCCGAAATCAGGAAGGCAATTAAATCTTGTCCTGAAAATGCAATCCAATAAAAACATGTCATTCCAGGCTTGACCCGGAATCCAGTTACTGGATTCTGAATCAAGTTCAGAATGACGAGTTGGCTAGCACCCTTGACACCATCAGCCTTATAGCCTAAATTTATATTAATGCCCGATAACATTACAACGCCTACCACGCCACCAACCATAGTGACGATCCCCCAAAAATGCTCCAAAGTTAAGCCTTTCCTGGCTGGTTTTTGCCTCGGCGGTTGCCTAATGCTAATTGTCCCAGCCCTATTTCTGGGTTATAAAATCGCCACCTCCACCGCCAATAAAACAGCGACGACCGGCATTCCAAGTAGTTCCGGAATAACCAGTTTGCTGCGCGACGCGGTGCTTAAACAAACCATTGGCGCCCCAGCAACAGTTCCGACCTTACCAAAGACTGCCAAAGATTGCGGCCAGGATCTTCTGTGCATCCAACAAGCAACTAGCGCTTGCTCCCCCGCCAAAGCTGAGGTGACAGCTGGACCCGTCACCATGACTTATCAAATCGTTGGGCCAAGTTTAGTGACCAAAGGTAATTGCCAAGTCGCTTTTACAATCACTAAAGTCGACTCCACAAATAGTGCTCTAAGCCTCCTCGGCCTGCAAGGCCAAAATATGCTCTGTGACCTTAGTCCCGCGATCATTGCCGACCCAAGCACAATTGTAAATGCTCCGGAAAGTGCTATAAATTGTAGTGGTAGTTTATGGGGCCTTTTAAAAATAGTGAGGTCGCAGCAAACACCAACAAATAAATAATATGCCCAAAAAAGTTGTGAGAGCAAAAACGAAAATTAAAACAAAAGTTACTAATAAAAAAGCAACTGGCAAGTATTTTTTTGACCACAAGGCTCCCGATCTTCCCTTCTGGAGTTTCCTGGCCGTCTGCGCCATGGTTTTAGTGGTTTTAGCCGGTACGTTTGCCGTCAGCAAAAGAACAACGCAGCCTTCACCTATTTTACCTATCATACCTATTCAACATATAAAACCTATCCAAACCACCACCACAATTACCTCCGCCACCGATGCCACCCCCATAATAGTAAATAACAAACTCGATATAATTTATAAAAATAGCGTTGGCGGCTACTCGCTGAATAGTTATGACCTAAACCTCAACGTTCTTGACGAGAACCGCTGGCTGACCAACGGCCAGGTAATTCCCAACCAACAAGCTGCTAAACCGTATTTTTACAATAGCACCTGGTATCTGGCATATATAGGTGGCGATCGATATTTAAGACTGGGAACCTACGACGAATTATTTAATCGCCAACGCGAAGTAACATTCGTGACCCCGATTCCCGTTAGCAGTAATTACCAGATTTATCTAACAGCTAACGCAAACGGAACGACGACGCAAGTCGCCACCGCAACCTTCAAACACATTTATACCACCAATAATACGTTAGGCATTTCCGGTGACCGTGCTCCCGGTGAGCGAATTGCCCGGCGGCGAAACGTGTTTCTCGGAGAGCGTTCCGCTCGGTTACGGGACCTTCAATCTGCTGAAGCATGCCGGGTTTCTCCAGATGCCGGGCGGGGCTCCGCTGGAGACGGAGGCGGCCTCCAGCATCGAGCTTCGTGCGCCGCCGAGGTACTCGGTCCTCAGCGCCGTGGTGAGTGGGTCCACCACGTTCCGGGAAAGCCTCGTCAGGCGTGACGCACAAAACCACCCGTTGACAAATGATTTAAATATTTTAAGGTTGTAGTACCTCATGACAGATTTAACTCGCGCCCAAGAAAATTCCGATCAAGTTGAGCCCCCCAGTTTAAAGCCTAACCTGCGATTTGTTGGTATTACCTATTCCAAAGCCGACCGCAAATATTTTCACACCGAAGAAGAATTTATTTCCGAGGACGAAGTTTACGAACGAGCCACGGTGATCGCTAAATATTTAGAAAAACGCGGCATCGTGGTTAAACTTTACGCCGGCGATGAAACGATTGTCGCTGAATTACTCCGCGACCGGCCGAATCTGGTTATTAATTTAGTCGACACGATTCGCGGTGAGGAAACTTTAGAACCCTGCATTCCGGCCGCTTTGGAACTGGCCCAAATCCCTTATACCGGCAGCGGTATTTTGGGGCTTTCGATCGGTTCTAATAAATATTTAACTAAGAAACTGCTAGACATCGCTCACGTGCCTACTCCCAAATATCAATTTGTGGTTTCGCCAAATGACGTTATTGACCCTGAATTTAAGTACCCGCTGATTTCCAAGCTTAATCAGACCCACGGCTCTGTGGGAATGACCGCCGATGCCGTCTCCGCTAACGAAGCTGAACTGCGAAAGCGTTTACGAAGTTTAATTGGGACGTACAAACAACCGGTGTTAATTGAAGAATTTGTGGGGACGCGAGAAGTGTCCGTGATTTTACTGGACGGTTTGCGTAAGAAAGTTTACTGCGGCGAAAAAGTTTTTGACGCCGAATATCTTAAAGGATCCAAATACACTTTTTGCACTTTCGACGGCACTTGGCTTGACGAAAAATCCTGGACTTATAAAAAATACGACGACCCTAAATTAAACGAAGCGGTGCGGGCCGCCTTTGATATTTTAAAAATGGACGATTACGCTAAATTCGATATTCGTTTAAATGACGACGGCAGTTTTTACTTTATTGACTGCAACCCCAACTCCACTTTTGGCCCCAAGGAGATGGGCATCGCCCTGGGCAGTATTTTGGATCTTTACGGCATTAATTTCGACGAGATTCTAGACAGACTTCTCGCTAACAGCGTTCAGGATATTTTAGAAGAAAAGAAAGAGGAAGCCGAGTTGTTCGCGAAGAATTTAGAAAAAGCGGAGTCCAAAGTGACTTCCCTAATGGTTGTTCCCACTGATACGTCATTCCGGGCTTGACCCGCCTGCCCACCTTTAGCAGGGAATCCAGCCATCCCACTTGTCATTCCGGCCTTGAGCCGGAATCCAGTAACAGATTAAACGATTGAATCGATTTACTGGATTCTGAATCAAGTTCAGAATGACGTGTTTTTAATAATCAATTCCCATAGCAAATTTAACTAAAGCCAAAGTTTCAGCGGCAACCCGTTCGGCTTTCTTCGTCCCACTCATTAATATTTCCTTGACCTCTTCTGGGTGGGCTTCAAAATAACTGCGACGTTCTCTGATCGGCGCAATAAATTCTTCCAGAACATTAAACAGACGCTCTTTAACAGCTACATCGCCCACCTTGCCCGCTTGATACTGCAACTTAAGATCGGCGACTAAATTTTTGTCAGCGTCAAACACATCCAAATAAGTAAATACCATATTGCCCTCAAGGTGACCGGGATCAGTGGCGCGAATCCGAGTGGGATCGGTATACATTGATTTGACCTTGTTACGAAGAGTTGCGGTTGACTCGGACAAATAGATGCAGTTTCCCAGTGATTTAGACATCTTTGACTTGCCATCAATGCCTGGTAAACGAGCCACATCGCCCACTAAAGCTTCCGGTTCATTTAAAACCGGTTTATAAATCTGATTAAATTTACGGACTATTTCCCTGGTTTGTTCAATATGCGGCAATTGGTCCGAACCGACGGGGACCAAAGAAGCGTTAACGGAAGTAATATCCGCGGCTTGAGATACCGGGTACATAAAAAATCCCAAGGGAACGGATTCTTCCATCCCTTTATCTTTAAGTTCCGTTTTAACAGTTGGATTATGCCCCAACTGATTAACGCTGACCAAATTAGCGTAAAAAACCGTCAGTTCGGCAATTTGCGGAATGAGTGACTGGATAAAAAATGTGGTTTTACTAGGATCGATGCCAATGGCCAAATGGTCCATCGTGACCTCAAGGATATTGGCGCGAATCTTTTCGGGATGCTCAAAGTTATCTGTTAAAGCCTGGACGTCAGCCACGATAATAAACTCTTCGTATTCGTCTTGCAGTTTTAAACGGTTAGCCAGTGACCCCACGTAATGACCTAGATGTAAGTGGCCGGTAGGCCGATCACCGGTTAAAATTCTTTTCTTCATAAAGCTAGTATATAACAATGGTGGCAAGAGTGGGATTTGAACCCACGACCGACGGCTTATGAGTCCGTTGCTCTACCACTGAGCTATCTTGCCACGTGCCTCGTCATTATAACAAACAAAAAACTCGCATCAGCGAGTTGGTTGCGGATCCAGGTAACGCTCCTGGTTAAGCGGGATTATGAGCCCCGCGAGATGTCTTCACCTCCCACCCGCTCGCTCATTATAATTTAAATCACTGAAATATCAAGGCTACCCACTGCTTCCACACCGGCAAATCAACTTTCACCGTCGACTCTCCTAAGGCTGACCCAACAATCGCGAGCTCCTCCGGAATAATCACTAGCTTTTCACCAGGCTTAATCATTTGCAAATTATCGCGGGCCTGTTTTTCGATATGCCAGGGAGTCTGAGCTTCCGCTAGATCTTTGGTCAAAGCTATCTTTTTGTCACGCAAATTCTGAACCTCTTTAACCAAATTCGTATACCTAGCTTCTTTGACCCGCAGATCTAACAGCGTCTTACCTATATTAACGAGAGCGACAACGCCAATCACCACCACCGCCCCATTTCTTAATAAGATTAATTTAGACATAATAGTTAGTTAGTGTATAATAAACTAGTCGAGCTGATCCGGACCCTCGCCGTAAAAGCGGAGAGTGTGGCCGAATAATCTCGACACTTTTATTTTATATACAACCCAAAAGATCTACTACCTCTCTTTCTGTAATTTTACGAACAGTTGCATGCTTATGATAACGATGTAGCTGCCACTTTGATCAACTTCAACGGTCACTTTGCTCATGACTACTCTATCATAGAGTATAATTGGAAAAAATAAATTGGAGGAGAAGATGGAAATTCCAGTCGGTTACGTGCTGGCGGAGGTTATAGGCGTAAAAGCAAATCAGGCCCGCTTTGTAGTTGTTCCCGATCAATTGGGAAAATACGAAAAGCCTGGAGTATGGTTTCATGGTCAAAGACCTTCAACAACGCCTAAAGAAGCTCTAGCCAGGTTTCTTAATCATCCGAAAGTCGAAACCCAAAAATGCCTAAATGCTTTTAAAAAAGACTGGTGTGGTGCTAAGTAAATGCGAACTTTTGCTCGGGCCGACGGCCTTTTCTTTATGTCAACCCACTTGACAAATAACACTATAGGTGGTATACTGGCTGTACAAATATTGCCGCCGCAAAGTACAAGACTATTCGAATCCCACGGTGGCAATAGTAAATTACTAATATAGGAGAACAAAATAATGGTACGAAGCGAGATATCAGAAGAGGTCGTCGAAGTTACTGCAGTCGACGATACTAAGATGGTGGATTTTTGTGAGGGAATTTGGGAAACTGCTTTCCCTACTCCACCTGCAGAAGCCCAAACTCATAATATCGAGGAATTGGCCCAGCGTGTTCATGACGGATTTAACCCCGTTGATGCGGCTCTTGACATTGCGTTCCCGGCCACCGACACCCTTTACGACGACTCTGAACACCTGTTCTAAGAACGTAAAGGCGCAAGGCTCATAAAATCTATATAGAATTTTATGGGCCTCTAACTAAAGACTTTCGGACCGCGCTGGAAGGTTTTAGTTAGCAACCAAAACTAGTCATTCCGGGCTTGACCCGGAATCCAGTAAAAAATAAAACAGACGCAACCGGTTTCAACTACTTGACAATCCACACTATAGGTGTTATAATGTTAGCATGAAAACTGAATAGCTTTCTCCGGTAGGGCCATTCTATCGGTAAGTTGGAGAGAGACGAAATTTGTTTTCCTCTATCTGTCCCCTATTTGGGCGCAGGATGAGCAAAATAAATTACAAATCGCCAAAACTAGACTTTGGATAGCTTCGTCCAAGGAAATAAAACTAGTTACGGCAAATAGATGGGCCAACCGCCCGAAAGGAAATACAAATGAGTACGCAAGAAAATTACGCAAAGAAGAACGCCCGCGTGTTGTCGGCTCTTCAATCAGGCCAACCATATTGGTTGCTGAAGGCAGAGCAGGAGTACTACTCCCTAGTGCAGGTCGGTCCAGACCGATTGCCGATTCCGATTCTCAAGCAGTTACTTGGGAATGAGCACGGTGATCTGATTACGCTGATCGGCCGGGAACCGGAGCTGACTTTCGACCGCGACATGCGAGTCGCTAATCAGAATGGTTTGCTCCGAGAGATAGTAGGCATCATGCTGGCCAGTATCGAGGCAGACCCTAGTCACAAAGGTGAATGGGAAGTCACGTATAATGGTCTCAAGGGCCGGATTACGACAGAGTTCAGCAATCGGCCGGAATATTCGAGCAACGGTGGGGAGTACTTCTTCTACCGCAAGTTCCGAATTACTGTCGCTGGCGTGACGTCATTCGATGACTGGTCCTGCGACTTCTCGGATTATCAAAATCCAGGGCAGTTGCTTTACCGCATCGACCTGACAAGTCTGCAGCCAATTTTCGATCACGCCGAATTGATTGCGAAAGCAGTCATCGCCGGCGAGTGGAATTCTGTTTGCTCAGTGTGCGGTCACGTCTACACCCACACTCAGGAGGCCTAACGTGTCTACTATAATTCGCGTTGAGACACTGCTCGAGCCGGTCACCAAGAACGGTGTTGCTTATCAGGAACACGGTTGTCCTGAAAAGCCCGAAGGTTATGAAGATACTGACATCGTCGCCAAGGTTGGTGACTACGGTGATATCTACATGGCTATACCTATTGAGGTGATTCGGGAGTGGACAAAGTACTGGGAGGGCCAAGGTTACAAATTCGTCTTCCTTGGTTATTCCGGCGGTTTAGTCTGGTGGGGACAACTCAAGGATTTCGAGGAGTTACTAACCAGATTTAAGGTCGTCGGACAGTACGGTATTAATTTCTGCTAACACGAAGGCCTAAGGTAAGAATGGAATAAAATCCCTCTTCATACCTTAGGCCCGAACTTGAGAAGTTTAAGCAACTAGACTTTTGAAGTTTGGTTACAAACCTAACGCACGATTCCATGTACTGTCAAAATCTGTCAGTTCGGGTAATCGTGTTTAAAGTAACTTAATTATTTTATTAACCAAATCCAATTCTACCTTCCGGTAATTTTCCGGCAGAAACTTGTCTAGATCCAAAAGAAGCGACTTTTCCGAAAAATTGGCCAGACGTTTTTGCAATTCTTCTTTAGAAATTGTTTCGTGGTAGTAGACTAACTTCCTTTCGACAAATTTCCAATCAATTGCTTCACCTCTTCCCAGTAAATACCACAAATCAAACAAATCCCGACCGCGACTACGATGCATAATAGCCCTAATTTTCTCAGCTACAATTTCCCTGGCACTCAAGTGTTTTATAATTGGAAGAGGTGAAACCGGCAAAGTTGTCGTGAGAACGCTGGTTTGCGGCTCTAAAGCGTTTTCCCGAGTTGAGAAATCTAATTTAAGAAAAAGTTGGGATGCCGAAAGTGGTAGATTAGAAAAAGTTAATCGAAAAGAAAAGTTTGGTTTTATAGTTTCTATTAATGCTAATTTTCCGGTGATATTTTCATCTACACAAAGCTTGCGAAGCGCCTCTGTAGCCAACTTCTGGATAACTTCTTGACTACCTCCGGTTGTAAAATCCAAATCTTCGGAGAATCTAAACGACCCAAAAACTAACTTGATGGCCGTCCCGCCTTTAAAAAAAGTGGTTTCACAATTCGGCTGCTCATAAAAATTCTTTAGGAAGACCACTTGAAGATACTCACGAAGTAGTGAATACTCGTCGATCTTTTTGGCCGCGGCCAATTGTTTTACTTCCAAGGCGGTAAGCATAATTTCGGAAAGGCTTTGGCGTACTCACGGAGTTTAGCCAAATCAACGTGAGTTAGGTCAAGGTCTTTGTGATTAAGGTTGGTAAGGCCACGAGATTCAAAATACAGAGTATCCAAAAGAGCCTTCTCAGGCATGGCTATTAGAAACTCACCGGTTTTTTGGTAACCGAAGAAGAGTTTCTGTCCCAAATGAGAATATTTAATAATTTGGTTATCATAAGCAGTTTCGCGGCTTTTCTTGATAGTCGCCACTGTTATAACTTGCGGATTTTGTGACAGTATTCCATAATAATTTAAAGCGGATTCGAAGGAAATGTAGCTGGGAGAAACTACAGCCGTTGCTACCGCGAATTTTTCAGGAGCTTTAAAACTGTTGGCGTAGAGGCCTTTGCGAATCGGCAGTAACCACCGATTCTTAACAAACCGATGTATTGCGGTGTTTTTAGAGTTAGCTGACTTAAACCCTAAAGCGTTTTGCAAATCCTGACTCCCCAAAATGCTTTTAGTGGTACTTTGCAGAAATGAGATAAGTTGTTTGTTATAGATGGGTTCCATATTATGTACAATAATGTACATTATCTGGGATCCTGTCAAGCACTAAAAGGTTGCGCCGTGCTAAAATAGCTCCGGAGCCAGCATTTAATCGCGGGGTCAGAGCCGTCGTCTTCAGATTGAATTTTTGGGTGAGTAGCTTAATGGTAGAGCAGACGTCTTATACACGTCCGGTTCCAGGTTCGAATCCCGGCTCACCCACCAAAATTCAATCGCTGCGAGCGCAGCGAGAAGTTACACGACTGGTCGGAGTTTTCAGTCCAGCTAAGTGCACCACTTAACAGTCACTAAAATAAATGTTAAATTTAAGGTAATGAAAAACGAAAATAAAAGAGATGACGAAGTCACCAGTATTACCCCGGAAACGATCAGGGAAGAACTCCCTAGTCATATCGAAGCCACGGTTAAGGCTGCTAAAGATCCTCAAGGTCAGGAAAAAGGCTTTGGTTTTGTAATAATTCCGGAAGGAAGTTTAACTGAGCATCCGGAAGTCTTAGGCGGCGCCAGAGTCGATGGGGCTACCCTAAGAAGTTGGGAAAGAAAGGGAGTGTTCGTCCATGCCTCGGCCATTTCGGGCCATTATCAACGGGAACCGCTTGAAGGTCTTGTAATTGTTCCCCAGAAAATTGGAATCAACCCTAGAAATGGAATGTATGCCGTTACTGAAGCTCAAACGGCTGAAGCATACAAAAGAGACGCTCAAGCCACCAGGATCCAAGCGCTCGCGGAACAACAGAAAAAGCAGGCTGAAGCCGCCAGAGAAAAGGCGGAGACCGAAAGGTCCCAGCAAATATTTGACCAACTAGTAGCAAAAGGACATCACTTAGATTCGGAATCACTTTGGGGAATCGCCAAAAGTTACGCTAGGTTTTATTACGCCAATGATGGTCGCTACCAGCAAGGAGATTTACAGGAACAGTTAGCCCAAGCTGAAATCTCCGCGACCACAGCCGTCAAGAGGCAAAAATATGAAGAGGCTTTACCAGGAATCAGAGCCTGGGCTCAAGAGGAGGCCACTAAATGCGGCGGGGTGGTTGAAGAAGTTGACTGGCCTAAAGAAATTCGAATAGTGCTTAAAGAGGAACCCAAGGAGTATCAACAAGCCTCAGCGGCCTACGGGCGAGCCGCGGAAGTTGATAAATGGTTAGCCCAACAAAAATTGGTGCCGGTTCTCCCTAAGACCGATGACAACACTAACTACGCTGGCCGGTTTACCGGGGGTAGGGTGACTGTACACTCATGGTACAGCCCCGGAGATATGTACAGTAACCGCGGCGGCTCTTCTAGCGTTTCTTACGAAGTTGTCCCGCCTACCGATCAACCGGTAGCGGAAGTGGTAATTTGGAATCGACGTCTTGACGGAGTGACCGTCGATCGGTTAGCTGAATCTGCAGACCTTCGCGCTAATTTTCCACAAATTCTTAACAAATGGACGGAAGCCGCAGAGCTTGCCGAAGCCTACCAAAGGACTATCGAGTTAAAAGAAGCACAGGAGGCCGAAGCCAAGAAGCAAGCCGCTGAATATATAGAGTGGTTAACTAATAAAGTCTATCCGCCGATTGCCGATAAGGTGGATGTCACTCAAGAAAAAGAATGGCTCGGCCTGCCCGTGATTACGAAGTCTTGGTACGACCATTCAGATGTAACCATTAGATCAGTGCTGGTTAGATCCTGCGAGGTTGATATTCCCGGATTTGGCGCTTTGGATCTAATTCGCCATGGTTACTGGCCCGATGATGTCCGGCCTGCGGCGGCGTATCTTAAGGAGCAGTGGGATAGGCAGCAGCCGGAAGAGGCGGTGGTTGCAAACGAAACTAAAGACGAAGCTCTCACCAGATTAATAGGATTTGCTTTCAAGGAGGAGAATTTACCAACCATCCCTGGAATGGACTGGAAAATTAGCGGAGCTCTCCATCAAGCCCAAGCCTTTGCCGATGCTCAAAAAGAAACTTTAGCTCCGGCAATTCCAAAAGTTCCAGGAGAATGGGACCAAAAACACGAGCAGTACTATACTCACGATTTGGTGTTATCAGGTCGCGGATTACCGGATACAGTCATTTCCTCAATCTACTTTAGAGCCGGTCGACGTGGTAATGGGTACTTGGCCGAAGTCGAAGGCTCACCAAATTACCGAGTGGACGATTTATTTAAGGCGCATCCTGAGCTTGACCCCCGTCAAATCAGAGCCACCTGGAAAGTCGTGGAACCACCCAAAACCTCTTGACAAACTCTTAGTCCTGTAGTATAATAATGAGTGATCAAGTCTCTTAACCACTGAAACGAGCGAACCCTAATATTCAACATCCTCTCAGCCCAACCTCATCAAAATGTTATATAATCACTAAGTTATGCCAAATGGAAATCAAAATCCACAGTCAAACGTCAAAGCTCCCAAAAAGAAAAACTTTTGGGACAATATTTTCTTTTATCTGTTAATAATTGCCATCGGTTGGGCGTTAATAAGTGCTTTCGGAAACAGTAGCAAAAGCGACGTCACTAAACCCTTTTCCAATGTTATTGGCCTTGCGCTCCAAGGGAAGGTTAGAGGCATCGAAGTGGCTGGCGACACAGTCACAGTGACCCTTAAGGACAGTTCCAAGTTTGATGCCACTAAAGAAAGCAACGTTTCCGTTTTGGAAACCCTGCAGCGAAGCAACGTTGACCTAAATAATATTCCTGATGGCGTGACTACTAAAACAAACCTCCCCATCCTCGACCTTCTCCTAAATTTTGGCCCAATAATACTAATGGGCGCTCTACTCTTTTTCTTCTTCCGCCGAGCTCAGGGCGGGGCTTCCGACATTTTGTCGTTTGGTCGCAGCAAAGCTAAATTATTTATTAAAGATGCTAATAAAGAAGTTAAAGGCGTCACTTTTGGCGATGTGGCTGGCTCAACAGAAGCCAAACGAGAACTTACCGAAGTAGTCGACTTTTTAAAATTCCCCGAAAAATATCGCAAACTGGGAGCCCGCATTCCTAAAGGGGTTCTATTAATTGGGCCACCCGGGGTTGGGAAGACAATGCTGGCCAAAGCTGTCGCCAACGAGGCCGGTGTCCCCTTCTTTAGCATGGCCGGCAGTGAATTTATGGAAATGCTCGTTGGCGTTGGCGCGAGTCGCGTTCGCGATTTGTTTGACACTGCCAAGAAGGCTCAGCCCAGTTTAATTTTCATTGACGAAGTGGAATCTATTGGTAAGCAGCGGGGTGGCGGGATGATGGGCGGTCATGATGAACGAGAGCAGACCCTTAATCAGATTTTGGTGGAAATGGATGGCTTTGACACCCGCACGAACGTGATCGTGATTGCGGCGACGAACCGACCGGATATGCTTGATAGTGCCCTGCTGAGACCCGGAAGGTTTGACCGAACAGTAACACTGGAGTTACCAGACTTAAAAGAGCGCGAGGAAATTATTAAAATTCACATGCGCGGTAAACCTTTTACAGGCAATGTTTCCGTGGAACACGTGGCCCAGCAAACCAGCGGTTTTAGCGGAGCAGATCTAGAAAATATGCTTAATGAAGCCGCCATTTTAGCCGCCCGCAATGATAAAAAAGAAATTGATGATCGTGATTTAACGGAAGCTTCCCTAAAAGTTAAATTAGGCCCCGAAAGGCGCCGCTTGCAAAGCGATGAGGATAAAAAAGTAATTGCTTACCATGAAGCCGGGCACGCTTTGGTGTCTTCCCAAATTCCGGGCTTGGATCCGGTGACGAGAGTGTCGATTGTGGCCCGCGGCATGGCCCTGGGCTTTACTCAAAGTGCGCCTCTTTCTGATCGCCGTAACGAAAGCAAGACTCGACTCTTAGGAATGATTACCTCTGCTCTTGGTGGCAGAAGTGCCGAAGAATTAGTCTTTGGTGAAGTAACGACTGGAGCGTCTAACGATATTGAAGTGGCCACAGCGTTAGCGCGAAGAATGGTTACCGAGTTTGGAATGAGCGAACTCGGGCCTGTCTCTTTTGATAATTCAAATGAGAAGATGCTCTTCCCATTTGGTGATTCTGCGATGTCGGAAGAAACTAAAAGTAAAGTCGACAAAGCTGTTAAAAAAATCGTCGACGATGCCCACGAAAGAGCTTTAGAATTATTAACCACACATCGCGAAAAGCTCGACAAAATCGTGGCCGGTTTAGTAGAAAAAGAGACTTTGGAAGCAGAAGACTTTAAAGTGTTGATTGGATAAAGGAAACATGTCATTCCGGGCTTGACCCGGAATCCAGTAACGGATTAAAATTTTTAATTTAAAATTTTTAATCAAACATTAATTTTTAATGAATTAATTCATTAATTATTGATTGAAAATTAAAAATTGGTAATTAAAAAATTATGTCTACCTTACTAATCTTAGATACATTTAATTTCCTACACCGCGCCTTTCACGCCATTCCCGCGACTTTAACTAATAGTGACGGTGAACCGATTAATGCCGTTTACGGAGTGGCCTCGATGCTCCTTACTATCATTGCGGATCAGCAGCCCACATATTTAGTGGCCGCCATGGAAAGCAAAGAAAAAGAAATTATTCGGGCTAGTCAATTTGTGGGTTATAAAGCCACTAGGCCAGAAATGGACTCGGGGCTGCGAAACCAAATCCCTAAAGTCGAGCGTCTTTTTTCCGCCATTGGTATCCCCCAACTTAAAGTGGAAGGTTATGAAGCCGACGACGTCATCGGCACTTTAGCCACCCAAATGATTAAAGTAGATCCCACCTTACAAGTTTTAGTGGTTAGTAATGATCAAGATATGATGCAGCTCATCAATCCTCGCGTCAAAGTTCTCTCACCCACTTTAGGCTCGGCCAAAAAGCCAGAGCTCTACGACGAAGCAACCATGATTGCTAAATACGGTTTTAAGCCGCGGCAGATGATTGACTATAAATCCCTGCGCGGCGATCCGTCAGACAATATTCCCGGCGTTTTTGGCATTGGCGAAAAAACGGCTAAAGAATTAATCGAACAATTTGGAAATTTAGATGCGATTTATAATAATTTAGGAAAAGTGACGAAGGAAAGTGTTCGCACGAAGTTGGCCGAAAATGCCGAAATGGCCGTGCAAAGTAAAATGCTAGCCACCATTAATTGTGATTTACCACTGTCAGAAAAGCTAGCCGATTTAAAACTCCCTAGTGATTGGAAAATAAAGGCAATAGATGTACTAAAAGAATTTCACTTTAAATCTCTCGTCGCCCGCCTCGAAGGTCCCGTGACAGCATCAAAAACCAAAGTCGACCCCGACTCTCCGCAACTAGGTTTACTGTAAAAACAAAAAAACCGACACCCTGTTGTTTAAAAACAAAGTGTCGGCCGGAGAAGCTACACTCGAAGTGCTTCAACCAAGAGATTGATTATCTCGTGAAGCTGCGCCTCCAAGAAAACGTGAACAGCAAAGACATCAGCCCGTAGGAGGTTGTCGTTGTTCTTCACAGCACAGTTAATCAGAACCGCCCATCTCCCACCAACCGTTCTCATCGGACTCACCTGATGAAAAACCGGCCCGAGTACTTTATGAAACCAAGTGTCAGTTGGGTAACCGGTGACCGGAATCTTGGGCTCAAAAAGCATCGTCACTTCTACGAAGCCGTTAATATTACCAACAACTCCCACAAACGTCAGGTCGCCCATAGCATCATGTAGTATGGGGTTACGATCTTTATCCATATTTAAATCTCCTTATCTAATTGCGAGTCTTTATAAACAGGGCGATGGTAGCATGCGCAAGCGTTTACAGCAACCATCCTTAATGCTAAGATTCAAGGCGGAAAGATACATTAAGCTCGTTGACAACTACTGTGAATTATCTAAAATGAAGTAATGCCGAAAGAAACACGAAAGTATTCCGATCGCCCCGAGTACATGACGATGGCCGTAACGCGCCGGCGTCGGAGGCTTAAAGAGATGGCAGTAGGTTTAAAAGGCGGCTGTTGTCATTTTTGTGGATATAATAAATACATCGGAGCTTTAGACCTTCATCATATTAATGAAAGTGAAAAGAGTTTCGGTCTTTCATCTCGAGGCCTAACTCGTGGTTGGGAAAAGGTGAAATTAGAACTTACTAAGTGTGTTCTGGTTTGCGCTAATTGTCATAGAGAAATTCATGGTGGTTTATTAAAAATTGAATATTAAATGTTCCTCCCTGGCGCAATGGTAGCGCGGCGCCCTGTTAAGGCGATGGTTGGTGGTTCGAATCCACCGGGAGGAGCCAAAGTTTACGAGAGGCGTAAAAAGCAATCTTATCAAAGGGTTTTACCCAGTCGTAGCTTACTTTCTTGCCCGTAAGCGTTAAGTTCTGAAGTGCCATTTTCAAAAGCAGTCGTTTTTCTAGCGGTTCAGAACTTTCAAAGATTTTGCTGGCGTTAGAAGCCAGTTTTAGCAAGTAATCAGAGGTAATATAGTACTCTTCGTCAGCGACCCGCAGCTTGCCCATTTTGGTCTCAATACCCTTCTGTTTTTCCCTAAACTCTTTTCTCTTTTTCTCATAGTAGCTCTCAGTAATCCACCATCACTACTATAAAGCCCTTTTGTGGACGGGCTAAACTTGTCGTGGTCCAGTATTGTAAACATTCCTGGTTTAAGTGTTAGCACAATAGTGTCTATCATTTTGGTTTTTCATTACTTCTTCGTAACGCTTTACAACTTCGTCCTCTGCAAATTCCGCAAAACCTTTGTTTAAGGGATAGAAAATGTTTAAGTTCCTCTCGGCCACTTTTTTCGTTGGGTAAATTAGCCTGTACCCGCCACTTGGCCTGGTCATAATGCCGATTGAGCCAAGATAAAGGTTGTTGTCCAGCACAAAACTGGCAAAGGCTACCAGCCCGTTCTGCGGTTTTATGGGTATTATTTGGACCTCAGTTAGTCGGTTTTCCATAGGTTTTCGTAACATTTACCCTGCGGTCAATTTCCATTAGGACCGAGAAGAAGTCAGTTAAATGCCTCTTTTCTTCGGTCGTTAAAATTAACCTGTTGGGCTGTAGTTGCTGGTTATTTAATTCTGAAACGACCTTGCTTATTTCCATTAAGCAAAGTCTAGAAAATGGTGTGCTAGCTTTAAGTAGCTAGTAATTAGCTAAAAACTAGCTAGATGTACTTGGGGTTAATGTGGACTGTGTTCTGGGTATAATCCAAAAAGTCGTTTATGCCAGTTTTCTGTGCGATAGCTTTGGCCAAGCCGTCGCAAGCAGGGTAAAACTTTTTCCTACATTTTTGTAAAACAACCTCATCGTCAGTGCCTTCAATTTGCTGGACGACCTCATCCCAACTCCAATCTTTCTTCTTGTTTTGAGGGCTTTTCATCAATAAAGCAATTAAATTGGTTCTAAACCTATCCTTTTGTAGCTTTAATTCTCGCTCTTGTATGTGCAGGGTGCTAGTTTTGTCGTTATAGCTGGAAGTGAGTGGCTTCTGAGCCTCAGATGGTTTTGTAACCGTTGGCAATACTGGCTCTATGGACCCTCGTTTTTGTTCAACTAATTTTGCTGTTTCCCAAGTATCCAAGAAATTATTTACATCTACCTGAACTTCTGCATCAACCGAGTTTTTACTGTGGGAGTAATCTTTAATCACACCAATTTTCTGAAGATAATTTAGTGCTGTGAGGTACCAATCAGCCAACTCATCAATATCGTGACTGTCGTAGCCTTCAATCTCGTTTAGCGAGCGTATAAATGGTAAGTTGAGTGTGCTTGATTGGCTAAGTTGTAATTGGTCATCAATTTGAGCTAGAACCGAATAAATTTGACCGAAATTGGTTGCTGACAGGTTCTCAATCTTCCCTTTCTGCTTTATTTGATACCCTTCGTACCAGGTATCAAAGCCGTCAAGAACATCAATATAGAAGAGGCTGGGGTTAATTGGTTGTTCGCTGAGAGGTAAAAGCCTATTAGTTATCTGACGGACCTTAATAATTTTCTCATCTTGCAGTTGTAGCAGGATGTTACGGATTTCCTCGTTGTCCAAGTAATTCAACCCACTATTTGCATTTGTGTGTAGTGTTGTTGGTTGGTCCTTGCGGGTGGCCTTTCTGGCCTCAATAATGGCTTTGACAATGCGTCCTAGCTTCTCTTCATAAGGCATTAGAGTGCTACTACCCAGCTTTTCAGGGCTAGTTACTGGTTTTTTGCCTGTAAATCTTTGATATTCTGGCTCTTGTTGGATTTTTAGAAAGTAGCGGTCAAAAGCGGGGAGAAGTTGAAGATGCCAGCAACCGTCGTCAGCGTGGTCATAAGGGTCAAACTCGTCAAGGTACGACTTTATCCTCGTGGGAACTTTTAGGACCTTTAAGACCTTCTCGTCTTTTTCTAATTTGGTTAACAATTGCGGTAGCTCAGTACCGCTATAATTTTGGTACAGGCCTTTAGAAGGGTCTAGCAGGGCTGGTTGGCCAGAAGGGGCAATAACCCTTGCGTCCTCAATTCTATTTAAGAGTAAATATAGCTTTTCTTTGCCGTTCATAATCAATCATTACTTTTTCAAGAATTACGCTGTTATTTACCTATTTTATCACTGCTTTACATTGGCCACTATATTTTGGTATCATTTGATAAGTGAAATGTCCTTTTGGGACTTAAGGGGGTGATATATGTGAAAAAACAAAGAGGTAAATTTTTAACCTTTATGCTGGTGTTAGCAGCTTTAGGCATTATTCAAACTCCTTATTACTTAATAAATACTAACGCCCTCCAATTGGCTTACGGCAATGTTCCTTCGTGGTATCCGATATATGCGGTACTAGGTCTGGGACTTGGCATCGGAATGATAATTGGAATGTGGCAACTAAAAAAATGGGCCGTGTACTTGCTAGTTGCATCTACTACACTGACCTTCTTGTCACAGTTATTTATACTAAAGCCAGCTCAACAGTTTGCAGGTGTCACATATGCGATGACCATAGTATCGGCTGGTTTGTGGTTTTGGGCAATATCACGGAAGTGGGCTTCTTTTGATTAGTTTCTAATGTATGCTCCCTCTACCAGTATGGCACGGAGCATATTTAGTTAACCGTCTCTTTACAAAGATTATTGATTTGCTAACATTCTAGTATGAGTGGAGCAGCAGCAGGAGCCGCTGCGGCAGCAGCTGCGGCCGCTAGGATGCGGCAAGAGGAAGAAGAAATGACAACTTACACACCAGAAGACCTTAACAATGGTTGGGAGTTCAAGATACTGAGAGCCAATAGAATTGGCGGCTTTAAGGACCCGCTGGTTCTTAAAAAAGCTCTTGATGAAGAAGCACAAACAGGCTGGCAACTTGTAGAGAAGTTTGACGACTACCGCTTGCGGTTAAAAAGGAAGATAAGCGAACGCAGTAAGGACTCTCAGGCAACTAGTGACCCCTACAGAACAATCTACGGAATGTCTACCGCAGCTATGTTTTGGTTAGTTATGGGTGGTACATTGGGATTTACTGCCTTAATTATTTTGATAGCCTTTGCTGCCTCTGGTACATAACCTAACCGTACTAACTATTTATCACATAAACCCTACATTAAATGTCTTACTTTCTTCAAATCAGGCTAAGTGGTCAATAACGCCAGCGTATACAGTTTGGATATTTTGAAGCGTAAAACCGTACTCTAACTCTTGGTTGCAGAATAGGTATTTTAAGGGGAGCCACTAAACTCTAGTATTTCCTTGTTATTAAAGCCCAAACTCAATCCGTACATCTACTTGACAGATGTACAGTTAAACATGTATTATCCATACATCTATGAAAGTAGGAACCTTTATAACACAGCCTGGAGGATTTAAGGCGTTCGTTCCGGAACTCTTTCCTCCACAGGAAGAGGTACCTATGGATATTGGGCTGATTAATCTTTTAAACAAAGCTACTCATAGTTTAGGAAAGTTGGACGGTATAACACAAACGTTACCTAATCTCTCATTCTTTATTTTTATGTATGTGAGAAAAGAGGCGGCGTTGTCCAGTGAGATAGAAGGGACTAGAGCAACGATGATAGATTCTATTAAAGCTGAATTAGAGGAATCAACCGACTTGCCTGATGACGTAGACGACATATTTCATTATATAAAGGCGATGGACTATGGTTTACAAGCTCTCAGTGATTTACCCTTGTCATTACGGTTAATAAAGGATGTACATAGAGTGCTGCTTACAGGAGGAAGGCATTCTCAACCTGCTACTCCTGGGGAGTTTAGAAAATCTCAGAATTGGATTGGTGGCGCTACCCCGGATAGTGCAAAATTTGTTCCGCCCCCTGTTCACGAAATGTTGCGTTCTTTGGGGGAGTTGGAGCTATTCTTAAAAAACGAGGATGGTCCTATACCATCGCTAATTAAGATAGGCTTGGCTCACGCTCAATTTGAGACAATACATCCTTTTAGAGATGGTAACGGTAGAACTGGTAGACTGCTAGTAACCTTTTACCTATGCGAGCAAGGCGCTTTGGAGAAACCAGTTCTCTACTTGTCTGAGTTTTTTAAGAAAAACAGAGATTTATATTTTGATTTGCTGAATAATTATCACAACAAAGGAGAAGTTTTACCGTGGCTTACCTTTTTTCTTGAGGGGGTAACTTCTGTAGCAGAGGCTGCTATTAAAACTTCAAAGAAAATAGATGCTTTGAGGAATAAAGATATAGAGAGAATTCAGTCCTTCGGTGGCAAATCTACTAAACCTGTTATGGCGGTGCTGAATAAGTTATACGAACTTCCTATTGTGAATGTCTCCAAAGTACAAGAGTGGGCAGGCTTTTCCTCTCGTTCCAGTGCTAATGAATTAGTGGACAAGTTGGTAAAAGTGGGAATTTTAAAGCAACGAGACGAAAGTAAAGATTATGCTAGAACATTCGCTTACCAGGAATATCTGGATGCTTTTGCAACCGAGTAACTTAATTCCCTTTTTTAGTTGGAATAAACACTTACATTTTTATAGTATAACTACTTCAGCATACTCCTGAAGGTGTTGGAAGTAATAATTTACAACATAGTTTGCAAGGGCGAGCCATCATTCGATCAAAAATCACTCTTAAAACGTCGAGCTGGCTCAAAACGCCTCCCGAAGTTAGAAAGTTGGATGGCGCTATCTTTGCTGACCGTCTTTACGACCGGGTCTTTATCTTCCGTAACAGCGCCGATTCTTATAAATGTCTCATTTACATAGACCGAACACCTTCTTAAGATTTAAAAATGTGAGGTATATACTAAGGATCAAGAGGCTTTCGCGGATCCTTAAAGGTTTAATTTGAGCTAACTTGCTTCTTTTTCTTCTTCTCTACATACATCGCCGCGTCGGCTTGATGAACTAGATCTGCTAAAGTACAGGGATGATCGGGATCAAATACGGTTACTCCAATACTCATAGATAACTTATATTTTAATGTTACTTCTTCGGTAAGACTGGCTATTCGGGAAAGTATGACGGCGGTTCCACTCGATTTACCAAGTGTTAAGATAGCAAATTCGTCACCACCTAGGCGTGCCACTATATCGGATCCTCTAAATGTTTTCTTTAAAACTGCAGCAGCCGCTTGAATGGCTTCATCACCAATCCGGTGACCAAAGGTATCGTTAATTAATTTTAAGTTGTCTAAATCTACAAAAAATAATTCTAAATTTTCCTTAGCCCGGATCGCGTATTTAAGTTGCTGTTCCGCTAAAATATTAAAGCCCCGCCGATTAGTTAGACCGGTTAAATGATCAATTATTGAAAGGTTTTCTAAACTAACTAGATCACGTCTAATCGGCCGCACAATCAATAAATAAAACAGTGGCACCATCAGTATCGCAGTGGCCACACTACTGACTGACATATGCACAAAAGTATTTGGAGAATCAGGCATTACCTGTAATAACAGAAATAGTGACAAATTTAGAATAATTACAGCCGCCAAAACAATTAACGAAATTCTAATAAATAATTTAACGCTATTTTTAGTTAGGGGCATAATATAAGGATCTGACATATAAATGTTTGACCAGCTTCAATGATCATCGTAGACTAACAGGGAAGTGGTGAAAGTTATACAAGCGAATAAAAATTACAGTTGGTACGCTAAACTTAAAAAGCCCGCCTGGGCCCCACCGTCTTGGCTATTTGGGCCAGTGTGGTCGGTACTATACTTAATTATAGCGGTTACCTTCGGCTTTGTCTTTTTTAAAGCCTGGCAAGGGCAACTGCCGCGATTTATCGTTATTTCTTTTATTATCAATTTAATTAGTAACCTTATTTTTACTCCGCTACAGTTTGGACTGCGCAATAATTTGGCCGCCGCTATAGACATTTTTATAGTGTTATTAAGTTTAGTAGTGAGCCTCAGTTTTATCTACCCCTTTATTCCCCTAATTGCCTGGTTACTCATTCCCTATCTACTCTGGGTCTCCTTCGCCACAGTTCTTCAGTTGACCGTCACCTATTTAAATTATGGCCAAAAATAATATTGACAAAACAAGCAAATTAAAAAGGATTAAAGAAATTAGGCTTGAAATTGTTAAAATAATGGCTCAGATTGATGAGAAATCAGCCGCCGAAATCATAAAGCAACTGCGTAAAAACTTATGAGCCTCGAAAGTCACAGTGATAATGCAAACGACATTTCTCAGTCAACCGAAGGCCTACCGGATTCCAAGCAGCCCGAGTCAATTAGTATCCCCTCTTCCAAAACCGAAGATCAGAACGAAATTATTATCCCCACCATCGAAATTGAAACTGGCGAAAAGTTAACTGTAGCGGAACTAGACTTCCAAACCACTCAAACAACTAGCCGAGCTGTTTCTGAGGTGGAGGCTACCACAACGTTTGGCCAGGAAAAATCGGCCGAAATTGTTAAGCAGGGCGGTGACCCAACTGTCGTCGCACCAGAGTTACATAGATTAGAGGAGTTACACCAGGAATTAGCGGATTTAACCATCGAAACACCAGCCACAACTGAATTTAGAACTAAAGTCGGAGGTAACAAAACCGATGAGATTGAGATTAAGTTAGCAACGGCGGAAGATTTACAAATAGTTGAGCGGGCTGCTTGGATTACCTACACCGCAGAAAGAGCCCACAGTTTAGCCGAGGTTAAAAGCCTAAGCGCCCAGGTTCAAGAGATCGCCAAGCAGGATTTCGAAGATGACAATATTTATGACGCTGCCACAGCCGTGGTGATGCAAGAAGCTCAGTTTATTGCTGCTGCTACCCCATTGACGATTGAAAATGGAGCCACAATTTCTGGTCAAAAACCAGTCAACATTGAGGTATCTAATCCTAACGAAACTTTACCAACTCGCCCCACAACTGAAGAGTTAGCGGCCGCTTGGGAACAGATTGACCATACCACTCGCGGAAAACTAGGTGAAGTATTAGCGTACTTGCAAGATTATGAAGCTGTAGCCACCAACCATTTTGAACCTTACCAAGTAGGCATGCCGGATAGTCGGAGACGCGAGTTGGGACGAAAGTCGTGGTTTGAAGAAGGGTCTTCAAATCAAATAAAACCAAATTTAGAAAGTAGTTCAAGTGGAATCGTAGCTGAAGTAAAGATAAGCAATCACGAAATTAACTTTGAAACCGTTAGTCAACATCTTGAAAGTAGCACAACTTACAGTGGCCCAGAAGACAAAAAAGCCTCTAGGCAACTTGAAGCTACCTTAACACTCATGAATATGAGCGCACAGGAAAATATAAAGGCAGCGGGGGATTTAATAGCTCAACAAATAGAACTATTTGAAAATAGTTACGGTAACGAGGGGGTAATAGTTTATTTTAGTGAGGGAGGCGAAGTGCAATCAGCGACTGTTTTTAGCGTTAACAACGAGGTTAATACTCGCCTCAGACTACAGGTAAATAGTTTGTATTTTAATAATTCTCCAATTGAAGAACGAGAGCTAGTGCTAATTCACGAGTCCGGACATTTAGCGGATCTTCTAGAAGGAGCAAATGACGAAACCAGTACTGAGTACCACATCTTATTGGAAACACGGGCTTTTTATGAAGAGTTAAAAGCATACTCAGATTTACGAAGTAACACCTTTCAAGATGTAAATAGAAATCGAGCGTTAGAATTAACAGAGCAACTCGGAGGTCTGCAGAATGTCTGCAATATACTAGGCAAATACCATGTTCTTTATCCAGAAGCTAACTTTAGTGAACTCATTAAATTAATGGAGTCTATCGAGTTAAAACAAAAAAAAGCTGACACTACAGCAACTAATCAATTAGCGTTAAATGATGCCGATGCCGCTAAATATTTTGCTACCTTACCTGTAGCAACCCCAGCAGAAAATAGCCTAACCATAAGTGTAAACGAAGCTAGTCTCAGTAAAGCCCCGGAAGACGCGACACTACCGCAAAGGCTTTTATCGCAAGTAGAAATTACCACCGCAGAATTACTGGAACTTAAAGGTAACGAAGCAGTATTTAATTTTATTCGTCGCCTAACCCCGCTTCTACCCACAGACAGTCCCGAAAGAAACGCTTTAATAAAAAAGGCGCAGTATTTAGATTACTTATTTCATGGTGGAATCGAGTCATATGTTACCAAGAATCCAGGAGAAACAAAGATCGGGTTAATTCCGCCGGAAGATTTTAACCCCGAGGAAAGTTGGAAATTTACTTATTGATGTATTACGTTTACGCCTTGTATAACTCTAAACATCAGCGCCGCTATGTGGGCCAAACTAGTAACTTGGCTAAAAGATTAGCCGCACACAACACTCACTCAAGCGAAGGTGCCAAAAGTACCGCCGCTTTTGACGGGTCTTGGCAGCTTATTTATCAGGAAGCGGTAGCTACTAAATCAGAAGCCTTAAAAAGAGAGCATTACTTAAAGACTTATCAAGGGCGAAAATTAATCACGGCAGAGTTATATCGGTGGTTGCTGGGCCGCGAAGCACCCGACCATCCGCAGAAAATTTAGAGCCGTGGCAGGGGCAATCCCAAATTTCGGCCTCACTGTTCCAGCGCACCGGGCAGCCCAAATGCGGGCAGCGCGCGGAAACGGTGTGAGTTACTCCAGATTTATCAACCGCCGACACTTTTTTAGTTTTATTTATATTCAAAATAGTTTTTAAAGTTTCCAACACCTCTTAAGAATACACCAATTAGCCTATTCCCGCCCCTAGTGCTAGAATCGCAGACGACTAAACCTAGTAAGGAGAGTGAAACCGTGTGTATAGCTTTAGATAGCCCGTGGATAGCTAGTATCCTACCTGGTACAAGTTGCACTATCCAGCCAGGCAATATAGATGCCGTGGATCTGTTCATCGACACTTTTGGTCGATGTGAGCCGGAAAACGTGGCGCAAAAAATCGTGCTTCTGGCTCAACAAAAGGGTGGTTGGTATCCGTTTACGAGAGCTGTTTTTATTTAGAAGCGATACTTTAAACTGATTACTTCTCGCCGCAGATCAATAAGGCCTAAGATAGCGGCATTTAAAAGTTTGGGGTACTTACTAGCTAGGTGTTTTTTATAGAATTGCTGCTGCGCTTCCGAGGCGGATTTAGTCATGCGAAGACGCGTCTCTTTGGAAGCTTGCGTGATATCAGCAGTTTCTTTACGCACCCCCACACTCGCCCCCTTATAATGAACGGCGGTAACTTCCGGAACGTAAAATATTTTCCAGCCAGCCGCTTTAACCCGATAACAGAAGTCGACATCTTCTCCAAAGACAAAAAAGTTTTCGTCAAAAGGGCCAACTTCAATCAAAGTTTGGCGACGAATCAACATAAAATGGGAGATGCATAAATCAATCTCATGCGTTTTAGTAAGATCTTGATACTTCTGGGTGTAGCCGTTAAAAAGTTTTGACGTTGCGAAGAGACGATCAAGATATAAAAAATGGAAGATAGCAACCCAGGGCGTTGGAAAACCCCGATGGGCATCCCAGTCAGTCTGACCGGACCGCAGGACGAGTCTACAAGTAACGAGACCAGCTTTGGGGTTCTCATTCATAAAGTTGACAAGGTATGGAAGCGTTGACGACTCTGGAAAAGCGTCCGTCCCTAAAAGTAAGACGAAGTCCCCTGTCGCTTGAACTAACCCCAAGTTGTAACCGGCCGAGAGCCCAACATTAGTTGACCGAATCAAAGATACTTCTGAAAACTTTGAGGCGACCGCGTCGGCTGAGCCGTCGCTAGAGCCATTATCTACCACAATCACTTGAGCTTCTGGACTCACTTTCTGTAAATTTTCCAGACATTTTAAAAGAATTTCCCGAGTGTTGTAGTTGACGATCACAATTGATATGGTCATTAGCCTAAATTCTAACATACCCTAAAGAGCCGGCCAGAGTAAACTGACCAGCTCGTGAGTTTACACTTTACATATGCGGTAAAGCGTTAAATTTGGCCACAAATTCGTCATTCCACTTTTTCATTTCCACTGAATCCGTACTCATTTTTTCCATATCGGCCACTAGCTTCATGTGAGCCGGATCTTTCATCTTCCGCAAATGCTCTTCCCCTATTTTCATCATCTCATCTGGGGTCTCACCACTAATTTTAGTATCGCACGGGCCGCCCATGTCGCGGCAAGTCATTGTTTTCATATCTTCATGTCACCTCCTAAATCTAATAATTATTGAAACCTAAACAAGTCATTCCGGGCTTGACCCGGAATCCAGTAAATCAATAACAGTTGTCAGTTCCCTGTTTTCGGTTTTCAGATGTTTGTTCTTCAGTTGTCTGTTAATCAGTCAATTTGACCGGTTCACGGACGACCAGCAAACTAAATTCTGAGAACTGATAACTAATCTATAGTTACTAGATTCCGGCTCCGGGGCCGGAATGACAAGTGGTGCTAAGTCTTGCTATATTAAAGGCGCATGACAACTATCTCTAAAGTTCTGACTGCCTGTGGATTTATCGGTCTATTAGTCTCTACAATCATCACCATTGACCGCATTAAAATACTCAGCAATCCCAACTTTGTCCCCATTTGTGACCTTAACCCGTTTATTAGCTGCGGCTCGGTTAATACGACAGCCCAAGCCTCAATCTTCGGCTTCCCTAATTCATTTCTCGGCATCATCGGATTTGCGGCAGTCTTTGGTCTGGGATTGTACCTCCTGACCGGCCGCAATCTTAAACCAAGTCTTTGGAAACTTCTAAATTTAGGTCTCCTGGTCGCCGTCTTATTTACTCACTGGCTCGCCTACCAAAGTCTGTACGTGATCCAAGCCCTCTGCACTTACTGTATGGTCGTTTGGGCCATGACCATTGCTACCTTCATTACCATCACCCGCTACAATCTGCTGGTCGAAAATCTCAAGGTGTCATTCTTAAAGGACCTGCTTGCAAAACACTCTTTAATTCTGATCTTGAGCTGGTATGCTTTTATTGTTGGGCTGGTTCTACAACATTTCTGGTATTACTGGCGAACCTTAATTGGAGTATGAAAAGACATTTAGAACTCCATAGCCGAGTGAGTGTGATGCGTGACGTAATTCTTGGAGGCCAAGATGGTTTAGTAAACGTTTTGGGCATAGTTCTTGGGGTATCGGCCGCCTCTACCGACAATAAAATCTTAGTAGCTGCTGCTATGTCGGCCGCTTTCGCCGAAGCGGTGTCCATGGCCGCCGTCGCCTACACTTCGACCATGGCCGAAAAGGATCATTTTGACAAAGAGGAGGCTCGTGAGAAATTAGAGGTCGAAACGAAGCCACAAGATGAAATTAAGGAAATTCGTGATATTTACGTCGCCAAAGGCTTTAATGGGCAGCTTTTAGAGGACGTGGTGACGCATATTACCAGTGACAAAACCCGTTGGGTTAATATTATGATGAAAGAGGAACTGGGAATAACCAGAGTTAACACCACAACGGTTCTGTGGACCGCGGCGACGGTAGGAATAGCCGCTTTAATTGCCTCATTTATTCCGGTTTTTCCGTTCTTCCTGACGACCGGAATAAAGGCTGTCGCTATTTCTTTGACCGTCAGCGCGATTTCTTTGTTCGCGATCGGCGCCTATGAAGCCAAAACATATGTTGGTTCTTGGAAACGGAGCGGTGTACAATTAATGATAATTGGAATGGGAGCGGCTACTGTCGGATTTTTAATTGGTAAAATATTTCACGTTAATTAGTTTTTTTAAGGAGGTGATTTTTAATGTTTAAAGTCGAAAAAAAGGATGGTACTTTACAAGAGTACGATCAAAGTAAAGTAATAAACTCTATGGTTACCGCCGGGGCCAGTCATGAGGAAGCAGCCAAAGTATTACCAGAAGTGGAAGCTTGGGCGGAAGCCATGGCCGAAAACGGGGTGATTAAGTCGGTGGATATTCGCTTAGAAGTAATTAAAGAATTACGAACGGTGAATCCAGAAGCCGCTAGCGTTTTTGAGAAGTTTAGCAAGCCACAGGCCTAAAACCACCGATATAAACGTAGGGGCGACATTTATGACGCCCTCAACCGATCTGATTGAGGGCTTGATGAATCAAGCCCCTACGTTGTGTGGATTCTCTGACAATACTTTAACTCTCTAAATTCAGGAACGTGTGTCGCCGTTAGAATTGTTTGTTGCTTCCCAATAGTAGCCAAAACGGCCTCCTGATGAACGTCATCCAGTTCCGAAAAGACATCATCCAGCAGTAACAACGGTCGCTCCCCTACTTTCATCGAAATATAATCAAGTTCAAAGAGTTTAAGGGCTAGGACCCCGGTCCGTTGCTGCCCCCGGGACCCAAAGAGTGACAAATCATAATCTGACTCTAATAATTTCCAGTCATCGCGATGCGGCCCTATTAAAGTTATGTGAGAGGCCAGTTCCGCGGCTTCGTGCGACAATAATCGCTCTTTATTCAACCTGTTGGGAAGATAATTTATCTGTAAATCTGTGAGCAGACCTCCTAAGAGATCGTTGACGACCTGTGGCAAATCGTGATTTAACTCGGCAATAAACGCTTGGCGTTTCTCCTGGATGACCGTGCCAAATGACAATAATTCTTGATTCCAATATTCCAATTCTTGTAGTAGCTGAGTGGACGACCGCGTGTCATCGGCCAGCAAATGATTACGACGAGTGACTATTTTGCCGTAGTTACTGAGTGATTTGCTGTAAGCACCGTCGACTTGGCTTAAAGCGTCATCCAAATAACGCCGTCGAACTGCCGGCCCGTCAACCAGCAGATCAATATCCTCAGGTCGAAAGATGACAGACCGCAAATTCCCCACAAAGCCGGAAATATGCTTTGGAACGTTGTTAACTTTATAAAGTTTTTGCGAACTGTACTGGTTATCACCACGCTCTTGAACGACCACAGACAACTCGTTGTCAGAAGTAACGCCAAAAACATCAGCGTAAGTTTTACCGTGCCTGATTACTTCGCGGTCAAAGCGACCCCGAAAAGTGCGACCCGCTGAAAGCATCCCTAAGGCCTCTAAGATATTAGTTTTACCGCTGCCGTTAGGACCGACGATGAGCGTCGTTTTGGGGTCAAAGCTAAACTTGGCTTTCGAGTAAGATCTAAAATTTCGGAGCTCTAACGATTTTAGTTCCATATGCAGTATTCAGTATAGAGTATTCAGAAATCGAAACCGTTGTTTTCTTGTCATTCCGGCCCCAGAGCCGGAATCCAGTAAATCCGATTGTTTTTTGTTATTTGTTGTTTGTTTTTTTGAAGTTACTGGATTCCGGGTCAAGCCCGGAATGACGAATTTAGTTTATAATACTGTTATGCCCGAATTACCAGAAGTCGAGACCGTCCGCGCTGATTTAAATAAAGAGCTAGCCGGTCAAACAGTCAAAGGAATCAAAGTCGACAAGCCTAACCTAATTAAAGGCTCACATCTAGACTTTATTAAAGAGTTAACCGGAGCTAAGTTCACCGGTGTTCGCCGCCAAGCCAAACTACTTATATTCGACCTCACTAAAGACGGTCGTGATTTCCATGTCGTCGCCCATCTTAAAATGACCGGCCGCTTTCTACTACGAGAGCAGTCGGATCAACCTGATAATTACCAGCACATCACTATCGACATCGGAGGCGGCAAGGAACTCCGTTTTTGCGACCTCCGCCAATTTGGTTATCTAGCAATTACCTCTAAAGAGGACCTAGCTAAAATTTTAGCTGGTTACGGCCCGGAACCACTTAAAGACTTGACCGTAGAGAAGTTTGAAGAGGCGTTAAAACGTAAATTAGCCATTAAAAAGCTGCTTCTCGATCAAGCCGTTTTCTCCGGTATTGGTAATATTTATGCCAATGAAGCCCTATTTGAAGCCAAGATTCAGCCAGAGCGACTGGCTAACACACTTTCGATTAAAGAAGCAAGTGACCTTTTTCAGGCGATCTCTAAAGTCATCACTTCCGGTCTTACTAATCGAGGTACCACCACCAAAGATGATTCTTTTAAAGATATTTACAACCGAGCTGGATCGAATGCGAAGTATCTTAGGGTCTACGAGCGGACCGGTCAACCCTGTTTAAACAATTGTGGCGATAAGATTAAGAAGATTATGGTTGGTGGTCGCGGGACGTATTTTTGCCCCAGTTGTCAGCCACAACTTTAAAAACCTCATTCTTAAAATCCTTACCTGAAAACACTGCCGCCCGTTTCCGACATTCCTCAGACAAATAGTTTGTCGACTTAAAATTAGACAAGACACTTTCTAAAGACGCAACAGTTGCCTCAGGAAATAATTCCCCTGTGATTCCGGGGGTAATTACCTCACTGGCCCCGCCGCCTGTAAGCGCCACTACGGGCTTACCGTACGACAAAGCCTCTACAGGCACGATCCCAAAATCCTCATCGCTGACAGGGTTTAGCAAGGCCTGGCACCCCTTGTAGAGACCTGCTAGCTCACTATCAGACACCCGTCCTAAGAACTTGGTGGTTGGCACGGCCAAATGTTTCAGTCTGGCTAGTTCCGGCCCGCTACCCACAATCTGTAAGCTTAAGCCTAGTTTCTGGCAGGCTAAAATCGCCAAATCGAAGTTCTTATAACGCACCAATCGCCCCACGCACAGAAAATAAGGCTCAATACTGCTATTGTCTACAGAAGTAACTATCGTTTCAGAGAGCAATTTAGACGGAGGGTATGTCACAATAGAATCTCTCCTATAAAACTTATAAATCCGATCCGCCGTATTCTTTGATGGCGCCAGCAGAATGTTTGGTCGCTGAGCGGCCGAGTAATCCCAAACCCTTAAATAATTGTCGACGATACTGAGGATTGGCTTCCAGAACCAGTTCGACCGTTTGTTCGTCTCCGTTTCGTAGCCATACAGAAAACGCGGTGGAGTGTGAATGTAGCTAACGTGTAACTGCTTTGAAGTAGTGATAACCCCTTTGGCAAAGTTGGCAGTATCGGAAATGACCACATCATAGGCCGACAGATCCAAGCCTTCAAAATATAACGGCCAAAAGAGGGTAAAGTACTTAAAAATATGACGAATTAAAGGGATTCTAGAAGCCGACGAGACCCGAATATCCCAGGATGACGAGGGGAACGAGGCTTCAAGGCGTTTATCAAAGATAGTGGTGTACACCGGCGCCTGCGGGTACAGTTCGTGCAGCGCTCGCAGCACCTGCTCTGCCCCACCGTCTTGAATTAAAAAATCGTGAATTAGAGCTACTTTAGGGTTTGTCATAAATATCTGGCGGAGAGGGAGGGATTTGAACCCTCGAAGCCGAAAAATCGACTTACAGGCTTAGCAAGCCCGCGCACTAGACCACTATGCGACCTCTCCAGGTATGTTTTGTCATTCCGGGCTTGACCCGGAATCTAGTAACTGGATTCCGGCTCCGGGGCCGGAATGACAAGTTATTAAACGCAGCCTCTCACTTTTCCCCTATTTATGTTTTAAATAGTACTATCGTTTATACGCGTCAACTTTATTCAAACCGCCTTCAATGTAAATTAAGCGCCAAGGACCAAAAGGCCAAGTCGCTTTGGCAGAGCCCGTGTTATGCTCCTTGACTTGACTTTCAATGTCTAGAGTGACACCAACATATGTTCGCTGATGCGTCAAACTTTGAATAATATACACTAAATATAACCTAAATGCTCAAAATTATAGTCACTCTGCAGGTCGTTGGTTACCAGTATCAATTTCCTTGAGTTCTCGATCCGTCTCCCGCTCGATATCTCTTGATTTAACCAGCTCTTTCTTACCGTATTGGTTGCGACCGTGACCTAAGCCCACCGTGAGCTTAATGCGATCGCCTAAGGTATAAAATTGCAACGGAATAAGCGCATAGCCCTTACGTCCTCCTAGGCCAACCATGCGTTTAACCTCTGATTTAGTAAGCAACAATTGGCGGGATCGTTCCGGATCAAACATTATTGCCGAGTTTTTATAGTTTTGGATATGGGCCCCCACGAGGTACGGCTGAGCATTAAAGAATTTAACGTAAGCACCATTAAGCCTGGCATTTTTGCCGCGAACGGACTTCACTTCCGACCCTAGCAGTGCAATTCCCGCTTCCCAGGTTTCTAAAATTTCGTAATCATGCCGAGCCATCCGATTTTCGGCCAGGATCATTGGAAACTCCCACTCAAAGCCTGAGTATCACCGGCGACCGTAAAAGTCTTAGCGGTTTCGGAGACTACTAAATCCCGCACCGTAAAAGGCACTTTTGGCAGAGCCACTTGAAATTTGTAAAGACCGGTTTTGTTAACCGCTACCAAACGGCTGTTTCCGGCATCATAGACGTAGAGGTTATCGCTGTCACCATCGGTATAAAGCGCCAGCGGATTATTAAAAGGCGCATCAATTCCGGAAATTGTGAAAAGAGTGCTGTCATTTTTGTAGAACTTCTTGATGCTTGTTGCATCCAGAACCCAAACATTACCGTCGACCGCAATCCCCAAACCTTTTCCAACATCTGACGAATTCTTAAGCCACGGAGTAACAGTGAAACTTTTGCCTAACGGTGTTGCTTTGTATATTTGCGAATCAGTAGGCGAAACTAAATATAAAAAGCCAACGTAGTCGCTGTAAGCCGTAACGCTCCCTTTTTTGTTGAAGGTGAGATCCTTAAACTTGGCGCGGACGACACCCAAAGTAGCCGGCATAGAAGCCTCTCGCCACGATGGCAGAGCCGAAATATTGTAAGCTTGGATTTTTAAGGAAGTAAGTGAGTCACTTAAAGTTTTAAAGTTAGCCTTGCGTTTGTCTTCCGGCGACAAATTATTTAAAGTGGTAAACGCCACCGTTAATTCTGCTTTGGCGGCCGGCAAATCGATGCTAAGATTACTGGTAATCTCCGAAATTTTGGCGTTTAAATCGTCGGTGCTACTACCCAGTACTTTTGTAGCGGGCGAGGTCGCGACGGTCTGCTTATCGCGTAAAGATAAAGCCAGTGACCCTACCAACACCACCCCTAAAACCAAGACGGCAATCCCTAGTAATTTAGTTTTCTTAAGTCCGGGATTCTCATTAACATTACTTTTAGATTTAAAACTAAAGCGATGAATTAAATTACTTAACGACTTTTTACCGGAATTAGAACCGGTCTTAGTCAAGGTTTCGGTATTCTTAATTATTAAAGCTAGTTCTGCGGCTTTATTAGGACTTATAGCCAGCTCGCTTTCTAAAGTTCCCAGAGTAGTTAACAACTTTTCAAAAGAAAGGCGATTCCCCAAATGCTTGGAAGTGAGCATTACAATATCGTCGGTATCCAGTGGGTGCGAGGCAAAACTCACCTCCATGGAACTGTCACAAACTATCTCTTTAACTCCCATGCCCCGAATCAAAAATATTTTGCCGCCTCCCAGAACCGCCGTATATAAGAACTGGCCCCATTTTACTATCGCCACCAAATTTAATTCAAAATTAGGGGCTGTTTCCATTGACGGCAACGGATTAATACTCAAGCCAAGAAGTCGCCCGCGAACGGCGGTTAAAGCTTTTTCCAAGGCCTGTAAAGGGGTTCCCTCAATCTCACTGTAATAACTATCTTTTAAAGTATCCCAAACGAGTCTGCCAAAGAGAGGGGCGGTTTGGGCGGAGATACCGCTAAAATCAAGGACCGAGTATAAACTGCCGCGACTTTCCAAAACCGGTAAATCGACCGGCTCTTCAATGTTGGAAAAGGCTATTTCCCCGGTTTTGGGGTTGGGGGCAACATTACCACCGATTTTTTGGATTTTGGCGGGTATCATAAATTACAGCACAATAACGGCCAAAACGGTTAAGGAGAGAGCGAATACTAAGTGGAAGCGGGCCACTACCCGTAAGGTTGGGTCCAAATTGGTGCCGAGCACCTCGGTCATCAAACCAATCTGACGGAGCACCATAAAAGCAAAGCCACAATATAAGGCGAGCAGAACAATGTAGCCAATTTTAATAATTTGCCAAATATCAAAAATCATAAATTTAAATAATTACCGTGGGATCGCTTAATTTAGGAGTCCCGTGCGTCCCCGCCATTAAATCAGTAATCAAATCATGTACCTGGGCCGGATCGGGAGCCCCCTCAAACTCAAATTCCCGCTGCTCTCCTGCCGTTTGCATCGATACACTGCCGTAATTAAGCAAACTTTGAAACACGCCATGTTGGGCGTAAGTGCAATCTTCTAAATGAGCAATTTCGGTTTCAGAAACATTCTTATTAAGTAATCCCCAAAAATCAACGTCCACAATTCTTTTTTTGGTGATTATTAACACATTAAAATACCAAATAATAAAGGTTTCTAGAGAGTAGGCAAATACAAAGAGCAGCCAAAAGATAACGCCAAAAGTAATAAAGCGGCCCGGAATAAACGGCAGTAATCGCGGCGCAAAGGGGCCAGCTACTAAAGGGACTGCAGCTAAAATTAGAATGGTAATAATACTACCCACTTGGGTAAACCAATGGCGGCGCACTAGCATTAATAAAGCTTCCCCCTCTTCTTGAGATTGAAAACTTACACTAATTGGTTTTTTAATTAACGCGGCAAAAACTTCCTTCATATGCCCAATTATAGCAACTTCCTTTAATTATGGGAGTAAGCTAGAATGCAATCTGCTAAGTTATGCAATGCGGACTCTGTAAATCCTTTAAATTTAATACTATTTTTGAGAATCAGACTAATTCAATTGTTAAATGTGTGGAATGTGGGTTAGGTTTATTAAATAAGCCACCTGCGGCAGTAGCTGAAACATATAAGTGTGATTATTTTAATGATAAAAAAACTGAAGATTACTATAAAGATTCCTTAAAGAAGTTTGCGTATGTTAAACCATATTTAAATTTAGAGTCTCGTATTTTAGATTTCGGTTGCGCAGTTGGTCACTTTGCAGGTGTTTGCAAAAACAAGGGATACTCTGTAGCTGGATTTGATATTTCTGAATATGCTGCAAGTCAAACGGCGACTAGCTATGATATCGAAACTAAGTCGGGGGCGTTAAATAAAGATCTCTTTGCTGAAAATTACTTCGATGTTATTACTTGTTTCGATGTAATCGAACATATTCCCAACTATATAGAAACGTTGAAAATTATAAAAACGTGGTTAAAGCCAGGTGGACACATTTTTATCACTACCCCAGATACGGAAAGTTGGGATGCTAAGATTCTAGGTAAATATTGGTACGGTTTTACCAAAATACCACAACATATTCTTTATTTTAATAGAAATTCACTACAACGAATACTTACAGAAACTGGTTTTACGAATATTAAAATTAATCAATGGGGTTTTGTTAGGAGCCTGGGATTCTGGTTTAAAAAAAGTTTTCCGCCTTATTTTTATATTCCGATGGTAGATATGATAGTAGTTGCTAAAAAATGAACTTTTTACAGGAGTTTCTAAAAATAGCCCCGTATTCTTTAGCTGTGTGGCGGGCGGGAGAGGCTGAGGCCATAAACCAAGCTTATGCTGATTTTAAACCGCAGGGCAAAATTCTAGATATTGGCTGCGGCTTTGGAGAATTCATGAGCGTTTTTAGTAAAGTTATTAACGGTAATAAAATTGATTTGGGTGTAGATATTTGCCAATCAGATATTAATGAGGCTCTTAAAAAAAATGTTTATGAAAAAATTATCTGCTGTGACGCTAGGGACTTACATCAAATAAAAGATAAATATAATACTGTCTTAGCCGTTAGTGTTTTAGAGCATATTAGTAATGTAGAAAAAGTATTTGACCAAGTGCAAACGGTACTTAATCCTGGTGGCTATTGCATCTTTACGGTACCTACGAATAAACTTAATTCTAAATTGTGGACTAAACTGCTCCATAAAACTTTTAAACACGTCAGCCTTTTAAGTAAAGAAGAATGGATTAAAATATCGGAAAATAGCGGTCTTACGATTAGGCAAGTAAAAGGAACAATTTCGCAAAAAGAATTAACTGCCTTTGAATCTGGCTTGATTACGGCTTTAGTAACCCAGCCCAGCAGATGGCTATTTAAAAAACGTTTACTAATATCCCCCGAGGCTAGACTAAAAACCTTCGAAAAAGTAGCTGTAGCGGCAGTTGCTGATGAAAAGATGGAAAGCAACATTTTAGTAGTTGCCCAAAAAATATGATCTGTAAAAGATGGTTTAGAGAATATAAAATAGAATTTTCTTTATTTATAGTGGCTCTAATTTTATCGCTGTTACCAATTTTTGTTAGTGTAGTTAAAACTCCACGAGACTTTATACCAACTCTAAACAACCAGTTTTACGATATGCGTGACGTTTTTGTTTATACAGCAGGTGTAAGGCTAGGGCTAGATGGTAACTTTTTGTATAAATATAAATTTTACCCGGCTAAAGCAGAGAACCAGGTGTTAATCTATCCTGCCTTAACTATTACCGGTTTAATTCTAAAACCTCTAAGCGTATTAATCCCCAAATTTTACCTAGCTATCGGTGGGTACCTATTACTTAAAATTATCGGGTCTGTTTTACTTTTTTTAGCAGCCCTGCACTTTTTCAAATCTTTTAATTTTAGTAAAAGAGAATCTATAATTACCACCGCTTTTTTATTGTTTTCTGGAGGCTCAGTAAGTATTGATTTCCCTGGATTATTTCCTGAGGCGGCCCTAACTATCGCCTCCTTTTCTTTAGATTTATCATTTACACTACTGGCCGTAAGCTTTACAAAAAGGATCGTTGAACATTTCAATAAAATAAATTGCCTGTGGTTAGCGGCAGCAATACTTGGAGTAGTAGTTACCCACCCCTATAGCCTATTACCAGTGTTATGTATAGTTATAGGAACTACTACAATTTTACTAGCCAAGAAAACTATTAAAATCCAAACAAGTGCGGGTATTTTTGCGACGTTTATACCGGCATTAAGTTACTGTGTGTATCTGTACTACAATTATTATCAATTGGATGCATTAGGTTGGGTAAAGATGTTTGATGGGGTGGCCCAATTTATGAAAACTCCACCGGTAATCGTAATAGTTATCTACCTCGGTTTACAGGGGACACTGGTGGCGGGTATATCTTAAAAAATATTAGAATTACCAAATTTTCCCAGTTAATAATGTTTGTATGGTTGGGTTCGGCTTTTATTACAGCTTACCTACCAAGCAATACACAAAAGGCGCAAATAAAAAGCCTAGGTTTAGTATTGGTCGTTATGGCGGGTGCGGCCTTTGCCAATATAATTAGTAGTAAGTTAACTAAAATAAACTGGAAAATATTAAGCCCAATCTTACTAATTTTTCTAGGAGGCTATTTTATTAATACAACTTTCCCAATTTATAGAATACTTAACCAAAAGACCCCAGATAAAATCAGTTACATCTCAAAAAATAGATTAATGGCTTTAGATTGGTTAGACAAACACGAAAATAACAAAAGTAGAACGGTATTATCAACCGAAAAAGAAATGGGCAGCTATGTACCCCTAATAACAAATTTAACTACATTAAATAGTTATGCATTATTTGAAAGTGCGGAAATTATAAAGGACAATTCTAAAGTTATACCCGATTATGTAATCGAAATTAGCGGCGGTAACATTATAAAATCTACGGAATATGGGGCAGTTTACCAAAATCCGGAGGTAACTATTTATGAAAATACCAAAATTTAATAAACCAATCTTTACTGAGGCACTGTGGATTGGTTTAACAGCAGCCATTTTATTTTTCGTATTTCTTAATATAGCTCTTAAATACTTAGATCCCGATTTAGGTTGGCATTTAGTAATTGCCCAAAATTTCTTAGAAACCGGCTTCTTCCCCAGTGTAGATGTGTACTCTTTTGCTATTAAAAACTTTCCTTGGGTAGTGTTTGAATTTCACCTCTCTAACCTAATGTACTTAATTTATAAGCAAATTAGTTATTTAGGGTTAGCGGTAGTTTTTTCGGGAATAACAGCCGCCTTACTCACTTTACATATTTATTTAACTCGCCAAATATTTAAAATACGCCTACTAACTATCCTAATTTTCGGTGGCGTTTTAATAATCGGCACCTTTAGCACTTTTGGGATTCGCACCCCGGTATTTTCGATTTGGGCCAACATAATCCTTTTTTGGTTGCTGTGGGATCTACTAAAAGACAAACCTCGATTACTTACTAGATTATCGTTGATGGGACTATTTTTAATCTGGGCTAATTGCCACCCCAGCTTTTTTGTAGGAGTGGCCACTTTAGTGATTGCGGTAATCTATAAAACTCTGCGCCGCAAAACAGTTAGTTTAGCCGACATTACCACCGTCATCACTACCGGCTTAATAACACTGCTGAACCCTTACGGCATTCGACTATGGTGGGAAGCTCTGGGGCACTTTTTGCCCACTAGTAGCTTAATGCATACATATATTAGAGAGTGGCAATCGGTGTTTAAAATGTTTCCAGTGGATTTACTGGGGCTAATTACTCTCTTTTTCGTACTGCTGGTGTTTATAGAAAATTTTAAGAAACTGTGGAAAAACTACCCCGCTCATTTTATCGTCGCTGTAATCTTTTTAGTGGGTACTTTTATGGCCACTCGTAATATTGGCCTCTTAGCTATTTGGGCCTTACCCTTAGTCTTAGCTACCCTAAACAATAGTGTAAAGGTGGCTCTTCCGCCAAAACATTATCATTTAATTAGGGTGCTCCAAGGCGCCCTAGCCATTTTAATAGTTAGTGAATTTGTCAGCTTATTAGCAATTAATTGGTGCACTAACTTTCTGCAAACTGGGGCCAGTGGCTACCCTTCAAGTAAAGCTTTAGACGAAGTTAAGCAATTAACTAATCAGGGTGAGTGGTTATACAATCCTTATGATTGGGGTGGCTATTTAGACTGGCACTTTAAAGGGACTCCTCAAGTTTTTATTGACGGACGAATGCCCGCCACCTGGTTTAATAAAGATAATTTCCCGTTTAAAGATTATGTGGCCATGTATAGCACTAAGGGTAAAGGGGAAATTTTCGCCAAGTATGATTTTACGGTGGCGATAGTTAAACCAACTATAGCGTCCAGTCTTGACCCTTTTAATCGATTTTTAATTGGGGGAGCGGCGGGCGAAGCTAAACTGAACGCCGAGGCGGAAAGATTATCCGTAAAAACTTGGCTGGAGGGGCAACCGAATTGGAAAAAAGTTTATAAAGATGACACAGCTGTAATATTTGTCAAAAAGTAATCGATATTCGGATACATTCGGAATCAATTCGGATTAATGAACGCTCATTTCATTCGCTATCAATTTCACTAGGCTTTCAATTGTAGGATGTCTCACTTCACTTCAAACCAAGTGCTGTAAATCCAATCTTTCTCCGGGCTACGAACGTTAAAGGCGTAGCGAAAGCGGATGCCAGTGATCTCACCACTATCGATTGACCGGTTGGACCCTTCGGCTTTAACCCATTTGACTCGGGAACTGCTGCCTCCCATCGTCTCCACAGACACTGATTTAACGGCTTCGATTGGCGTCTTCCCCTCACTCTTCAGCATCGAGCGGACATCTTCCATTGACGTTTTGCTGCTGACCTTATCCAAATCCGACGGACTTAAAAGAGCGGTATTTAAAACGTCACCCATATCAATTTGTCCAATCTGGGTCCCCTCAGAACTATCCTTTTTTGGCGGAAAACTTTGGGTTTTCCAGGAATTACTCATGAGGGCACTCCAATTATTGTAGGGCGACATGGTGTCGTTAAAGTCTGTTGACCGAAGATAGGGATAAGCATCGTTAATAGAGCCTGAATCTTTATACTGCCGCGTATCGCTATTAAAAGCAAACGACGGTGTGTCGCCAATAGAATCGGTGTGCGGCCCGGAAGTCGAGAAGTAAAAAGCCCGAATTGGTTCGCCTGAATAAACCATAATTTTACCCCGAGTTTTATCGGCGGCGTCTTTTTTGGCCGTCCCGCCAATGTAAACTTGACAAGCTTGAGTGGTACAAATGGAACTGTTATTTATGGCATAAGTGCGAGCGGCAATGATTTGGACCCGATCCATGACGGCGGCAGCATCACTATTAATTGTCCGCCACACCGGATCGGTTTCGCCAATTCCGGCTAAATACTCGTCCTCAAAGTTCATGCTTCCATAACCCTCGACGTTAATCGAGTCTTTAGAGACGGTCTTAAAGTCGATATCGTGATAATAAAATTTAAGAATCCTTTCTTCGTCCCAACCTTGGGCGGCCAACATAAAAGCGCCCCATTGGCTCATGCCCACTCCATGCTCCGTCCCGTAACCACCAATGCGCCACGAGGGAGCACCGGAGGCATTTGGAGTATTTGGGCGGCCGGACCCAGATTCTTTAATATTCTGAACGGCCGACTGCTGCCAACTCATTTGACTGCTAATCTCGGCACTTAAGTCCGACAGTTTCTGACCAAGAATGGCTTCCTGAGCGGCATATTGTGACAAACGAGCCGAGGCTTCATTCGCCTGATTTTTAAGTTTGCTTTGCAAATTAGCTAAGGCTTGTTGTTGAGCCAGCAATTGATTTTTAATGGACAGGGCTTCCGCTTTGTTGGCCTCAAAATTAGTGATCTCGTCGTTAAGATTGGTAACAGTGGCGCGAACGTTGTTTAAAGTGACTTTAAAATAGATTAGACGCTCCGGCCATTCCTGCCAGGAATTAGAAGAAAATAAGAGGACCAAAGGAATGACTTCGCCCCGTTTGTAATAATCCAAAACCGCCGCGTCTCGCAAAGTTTCCTGTATTGCAATTTTGCCTTTGCGATCAGCCAAACTGGCTTCAATTTGAGTTAAAGTTGACAGCGTGGCCGTAATTTTAGCTTGCACTGCCGCAATTTGAGAGTCGGTTAAGCCCAGTTTGGTAGACAAATCTTTTAGTTCCACCGCCAAGTTGTCTTTATCGGATTTGAGTTTAGACAGTTGAGTGGCGGTACTTTGATAATCATCCAAAATTGAAGCCGAGGCAACATTTCCGTTGACAGAAAGCGCCAGAGACACTAGGATGATGGGAATGAAGAGAAACCACCGCATTGGTTTGATTATACCAACTATTTTGGCTTCCCAATTTTTACTGGCTCCCAAAGTTTTGGCCGCGGATATTGCCACTAACGACATCGGTAGTTTTGTGGGCGGTATCGCAGTCGCGGCAGTGGGTATTGGCGGTGGTGTCGCTCTACTTTTAATAATTATTGGTGGCCTCATGTTTTCTTTAAGTCGTGGCGATCAGGATAAAGTTCAAAAGGCTAAAGATATGATCACCAGCGCTATTGCAGGGCTGCTCTTAATAATCTTCGCGACTGTAATTCTTCGAGTCATCGGCGTTGATATCTTTGGTTTACCGGGAATGCCAGTCTTTAATTTCTAGTTATGAAATTTTTAAAAGTCTTTTTTTTGTGTTCGATTATCTCTGCAGCTCTAGTATTTTCAAGTCGACCTGTTTTGGCAGCTGCCGGAGACTGCGGAGCGGGCTCCTGTCCGGCTAATTATACCTGCCAAGCGACATCCAATCCGATATTTTGTTGCCCAGTTGCTACTCCGACTCTTACCGCTTGTGGCACCAGCTGCTGCGAAGTCGCTAATTGCTATCATCCGGCAATAGGTTTACCAACCTGCGTTAATACCAACACCAGTAACTTAAGCACCTGTGGAAGTAATCTCTGTGTCACACAAATTTGTTGTGATACAGGCACATTAGATAACTGTGTGCCATTACCAGCTGCCGGTTGTAGTCAGCGTCAACGGGTAAACGATGGCTGCGATAGCGACGGCGTTACCTGTCACCTAAAGCCTACCGACGCTTCGGTCCCCGCGCGGTTCATCACCGCGGCCGGTTCTGAGTGTGGTAATCACTTATGTGACCCCGGTGAGGCGTGTGAGTTTTCGATTGTCGCCGGAGGCGTACCTTTTACCTGCGATGGCAATGGCGGCACATCACCACTACCTGCTGGACAAACTTGCAACGCCACCTGTACACAAATTATTTCCAACGGCCAAGGTGGAGCGATTAGCGGCAATCCCTCAACGTATCATCTTGACACCACTGCCATCGGGGTCACCCCTAAATTCACAACGCTTGGTGGCATTACTTCTTTTGTCGTTAAGACAATGGTCGGGTTGGCTGGCGTGGCTTTTATGATCATGTTTTTGATCGGCGCCTTTAAGTTTGTGACTTCCCAAGGCGATAAAGCGGCTGTAGAGAGTGCCAAAGGCACGATTACCAGTGCTTTTATTGGCGTGGCCTTAACGGCGGCCTTATTTGCTATAATGACGCTGCTACAGAACGTTTTTGGCGTTTCGTTACTAAACATCACGACCTAAGTTATGAACTTAATTACTAAAGCCTACGCTGTTGTGATTGATCCTGGAATGATTGGGGTTAAAAATATTACCCCGGAATCGGGAATTATGATGGTCGTTAAAGCTCTAATTGGCGCTTGCGGCTTTGGCGCTTTTATTTTTTTAATAATCGGTGGCGTCAAATTTGTGGTCTCAGCGGGAGACAAAGGGGCCGTGGAAAGTGCTAAAAAGACAATTACCTTCGCCGTCATCGGCCTGGTCCTGGCCGCGGCCGCTTTTGCAATTGCCTCCTTGTTACAAAACGTATTAGGGATTAATATTCTAAATGTAACTATCTAAAAACAGGAGGTGACTTAATTTATTATGTTTTTAATCAAAGATCTATTAGTAAAAGCTGCGTATGCGGCACCAATTGATATTTTTAAAACTGCAGACGCTACCAGCGTTGACTTAAAAATTCAGAATGTTCAGACAGTAGTTTCTACCGGTATTAAAGCCCTAATCGGAGCCGCCGGTTTACTGTTCTTTGTGATGTTAGTCTGGGGTGGTATTCAATTCGTCACTTCTGGCGGCGATAAAGCTCAAGCTACCGCCGCTAAAGACCGAATTACTCACGCTTTATTGGCATCGTAATTGTGGCAGCCGCTTTCGCTATTGCCACGTTGCTCCAAAACGTCTTAGGAATTGGAATTACCGATTACAACATTAGTAATGCTTACTAAGGGAGGTGAATTGTTATAATTATGAATTTTTTAAATATAATCTCTGGTAAAGCTTTCGCTGAAAGTGTATTTGTAACCGGAAATAAAGCCACCGCTGTAGGCTTAAATATCTCCGACACCGGACTTCTGGTGTCCACAGCTATCAAAGCCTTAATCGGAGCCGCCGGTTTACTGTTCTTTGTGATGTTAGTCTGGGGTGGTATTCAATTCGTCACTTCTGGCGGCGATAAAGCTCAAGCTACCGCCGCTAAAGACCGAATTACTCACGCTCTTATTGGCATCGTAATTGTGGCAGCCGCTTTCGCTATTGCCACGTTGCTCCAAAACGTCTTAGGAATTGGAGTTACCAACTTCACGATCCAACAGGCTTACTAATCAAACGTTTCGCCCGGTAGCTAGGCAATCTAGCTACCGAAGCATCGTTAGATTTTTTAGTATATGGCTATATGCACAATTGGTGATCCACCCACTATAGATCAACTGGGCCCCTGCTTTGTAAGCATTATTAAGCTAGTGGTAGGTTTTGCTGGGGTGGCTACCGTAATTGTGTTTTTAATTGGCACCGTTCAGTACATCACTTCCCGCGGTGACAAAGAAGGCGTTACCGCGGCTAAGGGTACCCTCACCTACGCCATTATTGGCCTGGTGGTGGTCGCCGTCGCCTTTGGGCTAGTCAGTCTTATTGACCGAACTATTCTTGGTGGAACCAACACTCTTCTCAACTTCGACGTTCCCAGTATTCACTAAACTCCATTTGTCATTCCGGGCTTGACCCGGAATCCAGTAACTTCAGATTGATAATTAATTAGTTTATACTTACCTCATGCCCAAGCGAGTGTCGATAATATTGGAATTTTCATTATTATTAATTGCAATTATTATTCTAAAACCAACCCCCGCCTTTGCCGCTGCTCCGGATCCCGTGGCCTGCTTCACCAACGAAGATCCCACCTTTGGGGGCGTTACTCGAGGCAATTCTACCAGCTTTAATGTTCTATTGAACATGAAAATCACCGATTTCTACTGCGCCGCTCCTAACTGGCCCGTCGCTTCCGTTCTTGAAGGCAACGATGCCACGCATATGGATGTTGGCACTAACTGCCCGGCGGCCAATGATCCGGCAGTCCTGGCTAAAATCGTGGCCCAACTAAAAAGCCAAATCGAGAATGTTTCCTTAATCCCAGGTGCCATGACCAATCCCAGCGTTCTTAGTCAAGCCAATTTTCAGGGCGATACTACTTGGACGTTACTGCGACCGCCTAGTGATATTACTCCCAACAAAGTCAACAATATTACCGGCCAAACCGCTCTTAATACAGTGGGCACTTCCAAGATTTACTACGCCGCCTGCACCAACGTGCCCGAGGTGGGACCGGTCTGGTTTTCAATGGCTAAAGACGTCCCAGCTCCTCAGGGCAAAGTCCTACCCTCGTATCGTAAAGAAGCCGCCGCCTCTTTTTACCTGCAAAATTATTTGACCCAAGTGCCGGGTGACGATCCAATCATTAAAGAGCTTAAAAAGGAAACGCCGGTTTTTAATGACAATACTACCTCCGACCTTCTTCCCTTTCCAAAACTTAGCTTTCAGTTAGCCTCTCGAAAAATTGCCGAAAGCGATTATTTAATTTACTGGAAACTATGCGCCAAAAAGGGACCTGTGGACACAGTCAAAAAAAATATTTCATGCCAACTTAGTAATTTTATTACTGACATCGAGCACACCGATGTTAGCGGTGCGAAAAGTCTGGTCGCCGAAATTCCTAACGATGCTTGGGGCAAGAACACCGGCGATGACTTCACTTGCTTTACCACCGGCGATTTCGACACCCATCCTCTTAAAGTGACAGCAACCCCAGGCAGCAGCTACCCGCTTTCCGTCAAACTCATTGGCACGCCGATTGACGAAAACGTTTGTCAGAATAATGCGCAGCTCGATAGTGCCGTTTATCTCGACCCCAATAATCAATTGGCATACAGCGGTTATTCGACTACCCCTCACGTGGCCTTCTGTAATGGCGTCAACTCAACAGTCGTCAACAATACCAGTCAGAGCGTGTGTATTGGTGGAGACTGTCATGTGACGGCGATTGCCAAATTTTTTAACGACGCTTCCGCTAAAATCAGTGCTGTTTTTGACAATTGGATTCATCAACTCACTCCTACTACTACTTGGGGTGACGTAAATCCTGATTCCGCAGCGTCCTGTCAAAAGACAGCGGAAGATATTTGTAATGGCCCCAAAGGTCAAGGCGCTTCTGATAATCTAATCATCACCCAGTCCACGGACTTCAATTGGATTCAGGTGGATCCGGCCGCCAAACCGGTCGACAAAATAATTAAGGTTTTCGTTACCAACAATAGTAAAAGGGATGCCACCCTTAATGTTTACAGCCAAGTTCTGGTCACTAGCGAAAGATCGCTCCCGGTAACAATTACCACCTCCAATGCCGCGGGAAGCCAAAATAGTCCTCAAATTGCCGTTTACGGAAACACTATTTACTGGAATGGCCTGATCGTCCCCGCAAATGGCGTCACTACTGAACTTGATTATCACGTTAGCGTGACTGCAATAAACTCCGGAACTATTTCAGCTACTTCTGGTGTCAGTGGTGATATTTATAAAACTGTCACTTTTTATAGTGACACTAACTTTGCTTGTCAGAAAGTCGCTGGAGTTGGTACAAATTCCTGTGATCCTAAAAATAATGACGCCGACTGTAGCGCTAAGCACCTAGCATGTAATAACGGCACCGGTATCTGTGAGTTAGTAAACGGCGCCGGTACTAATACTTGTTTAACTAATTCCCAATGTAAAGACGACAAGCGACATCTTGACTGTGTAGGTAACGCCTGTGTGGCTGTGCAGGGGACTGGGGTAGATAATTGTAATCGTTTGGCGAGTTGTAATACTACTACCCATACCGGTTGTAGCCTCGATTCGGCAAACCCAACTTGCGCGAGTTTTACTTATGTTGGTCCTAATAAACCAACCAATAATTGCAGTATCAGTGGTAATAGCGGATGCGACGGTGCTAACTCCTCAAGTTTTCATATGGAGTGCAGCAGCGTCGGTAAACCCGAGCCTAGAGATGTTTCGCAGCCCGAATCGACTTCCACGCAGTCCGGCTTAATTACCGTTTCCAGTACCAACGCTTCTGACGATGAAAACTTATGTGTGAAGATTGCGAAAATCGTCTGCTATATAACCACTATGCCGTCCCTAATGAGCGGTTACTCCTACACCCAACCTCTAGAGGTTAAAGTTTATCCGTACCCGGAGGCTTCATATACTCAAGGCATAGACACGCAAGCCGCCAGCCCTAAGGATGGTCTTTTTAATCTCTTCTACGCGCCTGGACAAGATAACAAAATCGCCGCTTTAAGCGAAAAGGATGTTGACGCCAAAGCCGGATTAAATACTAATATAAACGGTAACAGCCCCGCCACCGACGCTTCGATTAAAGGCAGCCAACAGACCCTGTCGCCTTTGAAGTATCTGCAGAAAAATGCCCTCTGCCCTCCCGGTCAAGAGGCAACCTGCCCCGATATGCCCCAAACTGTCAACGAGGCGATGCCAACTGACGGGAGCATTCCACCTCCCGATACTCCACCGCTACCAGGACCAGTTGTTCCCGGCGCCAACGTTGGCTTCAGCGTTCCAGCTTGCACCGGAGGCAATGACGTGGCCATTTCCCAGCGTTCGACCTACACCCAAAATATATTAGCCCAAGCCGCAGCAGCCGAGGGCGTTCCAGTGAGTTTATTAACAGCTATTTTGACCGTCGAAAGCGGTAACGACGCTCTAATCTCCGCCAACGGGACCGCCCCCGTCTGCGTTACTTCTGTTTGTAGTGCTCGCGGCTGGTTTCAAATCACTAGCGGCTATCAAAATGTGGATTGTAGTGAGTGCAGCGCTTGGTGCTGTGATTACAATAATGACAGCATTAAAGAAGCGGTGTGCTTAGAATCTAGAAGCGCTTTTGATCCCCCCGGAAATTTTGACCTCTGCAACCCAGCCCAGTCCGCCATCGCCGCTGCTAAAGTTTTAAAGGCTAAGATGGGTGTCGATGGTACACACGTGTGGACGATCGATGATGCCTGTGTAGCTGCTGCTCGCTACTTTGGAGCGGATAGCTCAGCCTGTGAAACCAGTGGTGGTTATTATCCGCGCCTTGCTAACTGTACTTATGGCGGATTTGTAAAAAAGTTTGTGAATATTACCGGACTTTAGGCAGTTAGGGCGCTACTATGCTAAAATAACCTCGTGAAACCAGCCACAACTACCGCCAAAATAATAGCCCTTATCACCCTTACCGCCTTTATCACCCTTATTAACACCACCCCTACAAATGCGGAGACGATAAGCTGCGGTGAAGTGGTGCCTACCACTGGTGCTGGGGCCGCTAAAAGCCCTTCCCAATATTTTGAAGTTTCAGTACCGGCCAGCTTTGGTATGTCTGAAGAAGATATTAGAAAGTCAGCCGAAGAAAAGTTAACCCGAGAAATTACCGTGGCTCAAGATAAATACTCAACTCCCAAAGCCGCCAGTCTCTCCCAAAAATATGAAGACATGCGCTTTGTGTTGCAGCCGCCAATGAATCCCACCGTCAACAGCTCTGCGCAAGGCATGAGTAAGGCCACGGAATATATAACCGCCTGCGAAGAAGGCACTACTAATTGGTTTTATATTGAGAGCCAGGGCATTGAAGGGCAAATTAGTAAGGATTTCACCCTGGCCGATAAGGCCACACAGCCCCTCAATGATTATTTAATTCATCTACCGCTGTCGCCAACCAGAGTTGAAGAAGTAAATTCCAGCCAAGGGGCCGCCGCTCACTATTTTTTGGACCAACCCGACAGCGGAATTCCCAAGATGTCACTGATTCTGCGACCAAGGATCGAAGACACTGATAGTTATAACGTTTATTGGGATCTGTGCGTGACACCTCCCAACCCCTACGACGCGAGTAATAGGGTCAGTTGCCCTTTTGAAGAGTTTGTGACCGAATTATCGACGAGTACCGGTGACACGCAGTCGATCGTTCCTGGAGCCTATACCAGCTTTGACGGCTCGATCGTTAACTGGGGAAATAGCCAAAGTGCCATGTGTGTAAGTTCCGAGACGCTAAAACTATCACCCTTTAAAGTTGCTAAAGGCCAAGGAGTGAGCGTGACGGCTAAGATTTTCGGTCGGCCGAGTGAAGCCAAAAGAGATACTTGCGTTGATAACGCCGCCGAAGTAACAGCCAACGCCTTTGCCTCGATTGATGGTGTGACCAAAAGTGAACATAGTCAAGCAGCCACCAAAGTGATGTGCCCCGGCGTCTATACCCCGGCCGGCCGGATTTTTAAACCGGAAGACCACTGCATTGCTGGTGTTTGTAAAATCGACCCGGCTATTCACACTGTTCAATCAATTACCGGAAACCTATGGGCCTGGCTTCAAAGTGCCCTTAGTAACTGCAACTCCGTCGCCGAGTGTATTGCCAAAATCCTCGTCCAAGACACTCGTAAATACTATGTTTATTTTTATAACGCTGGGGGCAATTACGGAGCCATCAATAGCAGTGCTACCAATACCGGCGTTCAGTCCGGTTTTAATCAGTTATTTCGCCCACCTCAAGATGAATTTTCCAGTATCTTTGCCGAGGAACCAGCCGGCGATAACAACCACTTAAGCCACAACACGCCAATTAAGTCGGACTACACCAAAGTGCAGACGTATTTAACCCCACCGGGACAAAGTTTCCTCACAGATAAATCAGAAATGCGTTAATCGTTGAGGACGAGGCATGCCTCGTCCCTACACTTATCGTCAGGAGGCCTCCTTTAGATTTGTAGGGACGACCCATGGGTCGTCCTCGATGATTCCGCTTTTATTGCAACGCCTTGACGAAATATACAGCCGTCGTCGACCGCCCATCCGCCAACGTCACCGTCCCACTAAACGCATATACCGGTTCCAAATACGTACCTCCCTTACGAGTTTCCAGATACTCAAGTTTAACGTCAGTGAAACTGGCGGCATTAATTCCCGCCACCATCGCCAAACTATCTCCTACAATTCCCAAAGTCGCGAGAGTCGCCCGTCCAGCCTTTAAGTCTTCCAAAGCCGTTTCGATCGTCTTTAAAGGATAAACCCCAAAACTACCGTCACCATTTTGCAGCAAATGATAGTAAAACTTACCGGAAATTAGACCGTCATTTTGCCAACCAAAAGTTATCAGGGTTTCGTCACCAGGCAAACTGGTTACCGGCACATTATTAACGATTCGCAGCACATTAAAATCGCCGGTTGGCGTATTTAAAGGCTGGTCGAAACTTAAATCAGGATAATTTAAATCCAGTGATTTTAATAGATTCTGCAGCACTTCGGTCTTTGAAGAAGCCTCCCCGCCAAATGACGCGATATCGCGAGGCTGCGCCAAGTTAAAAATAAAGCCATCGCTTACGGAATCGTAAAATAGATAATTGCCTTTTTCCTGCCACGTCTGACCCCCAAAAGTCGGTTTTGACTTAACCGTAAAACCTAATTTGACCGCCAATTTGTCTAGGGTGGACGGGGTTAAAACAGCTGTTTGCCCAAAGCGATAGACTCGAGCGGTCGCTGGAAACTTTAAAGTCGCTGTATCAATAAAGCTCTGCATGGCTGAAGGAGTGGCTCCCGGAATCGGGCTCGGTGGTAAAGAAATGACCGGCAGCGAGCCGAAAGTTTGGCTAACAGGCTCGCTAGGCACGGTAGTTGAAGTTGCCGGGGTCGTTGGTGCCGAGCTGCGCGAGGCCAACAAAAAGATGATTAAACCAATCCCGACAGCGCTAATAATGGCAATGGCCAGGATTTTATTATTCGCATAAAACTCTTTAAAAGCGGCAATATATTTATCCATTAAGAACCTCCACTACAAACCGCAGCCGTCGAATTAACATAAGTTTCCGGGCAGACGCGGCTACCACTCGGATCAAAGATTTCATAATGTAAATGGTACCCCGTGGAATAACCGGTTGATCCGGTTTTACCAACAATGCCGCCAATTCCCACATGCCAACAAGAACCCGTTGGCTTTCCGGGCATATAGCCGCTACCGGAATCACCGGCAATCGGTTGAAGGTGGGCGTAACGAGTGCGGTAACCGCCATCACCGGTAATATCAATATACACACCGTAAGGTAAATTGTTATTGTTTTCGGTGGAAACGGCGTAACGACAAGCATTTCCCGCGATTAAAGCGTGGATCTCTGTGCCATCGCCGTAAGGTAAGTCGACGGCCAGCAACCCCTCACTACCCTGATGCCAGGAACAGCCAAAAGTGACAGAGGCTGCCCCATCAGGCAAGCCACATGGCGCTATTTCCGCCGGCGTCCCCACTTTTATAACGGCGGTGGCGCTGTTACTCACACTCGCCCCCGAAATTGTGCCGGTGGCCGTCACCGTAGCAACAATAAAACGACTAGTGGTCGTGTACACTGTCATATTACAAGTATAGGTGATGCTGGCTCCTGCGGCCAGAGTCCCGGACCCAAAAGAAATATTCCCGCCGGATTCGGTGCCACTGGGCGTACAGGAACCGTAGCTAACGCCATGGCCTGGTTGATAATTGTAATTAACGTTTAAACCGATAAGTTCGCTGCTACTGATATTAGTCACCTTTATGGTGTAAACAACAGCGGGACTGGAGTTTAAAGTTATAATTGGGCGGTCCACCGACATCTCTACTTTTAGATTAGGTGACGCCGCCCCCGCATCCGCCCCGCCGTGAGCGTTAAAATTCGCCCCGCCAATTACCCCCATCGCGCCAAAAAGTAGTAGTGGGAATAGACATCCCACCGCGCAACAACCACAACTAACCACTTTTATATTTTCCCCGGAACTCATGAAGCCGTAATCGGTAAATACGGTCATTTTAAAAGGTCGCCAATAAAAAGCTGCCGCTTTTGACACCGGCCCCTTAATCGCACTCCAAATCTTCCCTAAAAGTTTTTGGCCAATCCACGCCAAAACAGCGGTGATAATTGGACCTAAAACAGGAAGGGCATTAGATAACGCTTCGATTCCGCCTAATATAGCCCCCAAAACTGCTTTTAAAGCCACTTTAAGTGCACCTTTAAGACCTAGCTTAAGTGCCATTTTGGCCCCAGAAGAAATAAGTCTTGTCTTTAACAGTAAAGCCCAAGCCTTAGGATCCGCCGCAGCTGATTTTACCCAGCCACCTCTAAAAAAATTGATGGGACCCTTCAGCCACGGAACTCTTTTAAAGAGCGCCTCGAAGGCCACGCTTTGAAGATGATCTAAATTTTTACCGACTGAAGATACGGCCCCAATATATTTCTTAGCCAATCCATGAGAATCGATATCTTCCCAAAATTTAGCGAATTTGGTTAAATCAGAAACGCTGCCAGTAGCATCAATAATACCGTGGCTAGTTAGAAATGCCTTAATTTGCGGGTTTTTAGCTAAAAAGGTAGCTAATTCCCCCGCTGTAAGACCGGCCACATCACGAGTCATCCCAGGAGCTTGACTAACAGACCGACCAATAACAGCCTGAAGAACATCAATACTCCCTGGAGCCCCTGAAAGAATTCCATTGATTTCTGCGGCACTTACTAATGGAAGATTAGTAGAAGGATCAATTATAGAGGCTGCTTTCTGTAAGAAGTTAACTACTTTCCAATCGGTGTCAGCAAAACCTAAAGCGCTACTTACTTTACCGGCAGTTAGCTTAATTGTTCTCTTAGCGACATCTTTATATTCTTTTTTGACGGGATCCCAGGTAGAGGCTCCGAAAGCGTCGAATTTATCAATTACATGTATGTATCCAAAATTCTCGGTGTCAATTAAACCAAATGATAACCTATTTACAACATTCGCTAATTTGGGATGATCCGCAACTGCTTTAGTTAATTTGTAGAATGGCTGCCAACCGGTTATATCTGTGTCATCAAATCCATTTAGCAACCCGAATGTTTTTACCTTCTTCATTGCAAAACTAACGTAGTCTGCTGGGCTTAAGTACTTGGCGTATTGGGAAATGCCAGGAATATATTTGGCGACCCTGGTACCCCAAACAAAAAACTTAAAAAAAGATTTTGAATCAACTGCTTCTAAAAAGTCTGTCGCGGTACTTTGAGTTTCACGATAATTAACTAACTTCACCCAAGTCACCATCCGAGTTGCTTCAGTTGCAGACAAGCCTAGATCAGTCAAATATTGCGTACCACCCTTCAACACATCCTTCCACGTTTGATCAACATTTTTATACATCTCCTGATACTCTTTCTCTTTTTCCCAGAATTTATCTCTCGCCGCTTTAAGGTCAGGGTTGGTCATACTGGCCGCGGCGGCCGCCCCAATAACCAGTGGTTGGGGTACAAACGGAACCGCTAGGACACCTAACCCAGCAGTCGCGGGACTCATGCTACTTAGCCCTTTATTAAACCTATCTTGTATTTTCCCTTTGGTACTTATGTCAAATCTTAAGTTGTCCCACTTTCTTCCTTGAATATCCCCACTAAAAGGATGAAAAACACCACCGGAATCGGTATAACCGGTTTGTACTACACCGCTTGTGTCTGTATAAGAATACGTAACCGTCTGAGTTGGTGGAGCCACAGCAAAAGGATCTACTTTATCCGCTACCTCTATTGCTGACCCTTGAAGATTCTGCCAACGCAATGCAGCCGCTTGAACAGCCGGATTAGGAGAGGCTAACATGCTGGTTAAATTAGCCGCATTTATTTGGGCGTTAATAGAATCCAATAAATCAACTTGAAGATCTTGGTAATTCTTTAAACGGCTAGGGCGACTACCGCGAGTTATTCCCCATTTCTGAATATCGTTAGCCACTTTCTTGTACATGTCGGTTCCGTTAACTATTACAGAAGCTGAAGAGCTGATAGCCCCAGTAACAGGATCTTCTACAACTAAACCTTTACCACCGATACCGTGATTCTCACCTTTAACTAAAGGCTGCCAAAAATACTCCAGCTCTGCAACTGCTTCTAGATCTTCCGTGTTAACTACTGCTTTCCACCAATTATCTGCAGTTTTTTCTAAAACTTTCTCAGGGTCATCTAACCAATCTTTTAAATTTAGGGAGAGTGGGGTGCCCGCAGCTCCTGGGAGGTCCCTGAGTTCTTGTTTAGTAGTTTCTACATCAATATCCTTCTCACGATCACCTTCAGGGTTATAGCGAGCGCTCAAGAAGCGGTTTATATCTGCACCTAAATTTTTATAAACTTTAGCCGGATAAGTACCAATATTTAAATCGTCTATAAAAGCGTCAAAATCGCCCTCGTCTAAAAGTCCACCCCCGTACTCATAAGGCTCCCATTCTTTTACGTAGCCTCGAGCAATCGGTTTTCTACCTTTTGGGGGAACTTTTTTAAAACTCCGGCCTGGGCCTCGCTTCTTTTTGGGTGGTGGCATATGTGAGTAGTTTAGTGTAAATAGAGCAAATTGTCACCGATCATCCGTCATTCTGAACTTGATTCAGAATCCAGTAACAGTAAATGAATTTGAAATTCTAAATTTGAAATTTGAAATTGTAAATTATCTACAGAGGAACTTTGAGGCTTTGTAAATCTTTATCTAAGGCGTTTAGATCGGCGTCTGGCGTCAATCTTTGGCTAGCGATAAACACCACACTTGCCCGCAACCGGCTTCTTTTAAAGCTTTCGCGGCGGAAAGGAAAGTGGCCCCGGTCGTACAGACATCGTCAATCAGAAGAATGTCCTTGTCGACTAGTTTTGACGTGACCTGCGACCGGACTTTAAAAGCCCCGCTAACATTTTGGTGACGTTCTTCCCTCTTCAATCTGGTTTGGGTTTTAGTATTCTTGATCCGCAATAGGGATTTGACGTCTAAAGTTAAACCAAAGTATGTAACGAGAGAGCGGGCAATTAGTTCCGAAACATTAAAACCACGGATCATCCGCCGTCGCCAATGTAAAGGAATCGGGATAACGATGGTTTCAGGACCGAATGACACTCCTTTATCGACTAATTCCGACCAGGCGATTGGCAGTAATTCCTGAAGAGAATTAAAGGCGTATGGCGAATATTTGGCCTTTTGGAGGATTTTCGAAAACGGCCGTTTGTAAGTATAAATCGACAGGAATTTTTCCGGTGTAAATTGCGTCGCGCATTGACGATGCGTGTGACCTTTTACTGAGGCCTTGTCGCATTTTAAACATACGTTATCACTGCAGAATTTAAGATCACGCTGGCAATCGCCGCAAACAAACTGACCCCTCTTCCCGCAACCGCCACAACGAATTGGAAATAATAAATCTCCAATAACTTTCAAGAAGTTATCCACAGTGGTTGTTGTGCTTGTCATTACTGCTTTTAGCGACATATATGGCTTGTAGTTGTTTGCTCGCTAGGCTCGTAGTTTACGTGCAGAATTCTAATTTTCAATTTGCAATTCGAAATATACGCTCGCTCGGCTCGCTACCAATTATCGTGACGATAATTGTTGAAAATGCTTAAAAATTGAATTCAACAATTTGCCACAAATTGGTAGTGAACAAAGTGAACGTTTATTTTAAATTGTAAATTTCAAAAGTATAATCTAAACCAGGAGGTGATTTTAATTGGAAATAACTGCCTTAAAGTGGTCGGCCCCCAGTCGGCCTTTTAAGAAATTAAATAAAAAATACTACTCAACAATTGGAATTTTAGTACTAGCTGCCTGCTTGGTCTTTTTGGCGGCCGGTCAATTTGCGCTCATTGCTGTGCTATTTGCGGTGTTATTTGCCAACTACGTCCTGGCTAACGTTGAGCCTGGGATAATTCATCACGAAATTAATGACCGCGGCATCAGCTATGACGGCACTATTTACCTGTGGGACGACTTAAAAAGCTTTGGCTTTAAACATAAAGATGGCTATACTTTGCTTTTAGTTAACACTAAAGCCATGTTCCCCGGTCAACTTACGCTAATATTGCAGCAAATTGACTTAGAAGAAGTGAAGCAAGTGCTAATAACTCATTTGCCTTTTGAAGAACGCTTAAGCAATCCCACCTTCTTTGAGAAGATCAGCCACCGCTTCTCAACCATGCTCGCGCTCGACAAATAAGGCTTTTGAGGGTATAACCACTTTGTCATTCCGGGCTTGACCCGGAATCCAGTAACCGGTTAAAATTTTCAATCGATTTTTAAATATTGATTAAAAATTAAGAATTAAAAATTAAAAATTCCGATCTGCGCTCGTAGCTTAATGGATAGAGCATTAGCTTGCGGAGCTAACGGTTGCGCGTTCGAATCGCGCCGAGCGCACCACGTTTTTTGACTACCATCTAAAAAAGGCGTATAATGGTTCCCAGGCACTTTAAAAACATGGGGACGACGGGTCTAGACTAGATTCTGTCGATTACCTGTTGCAAGCCCAGCCAAGTTAACTGGTAAAACTGACTTAAAACATAATTGCTGACAAAACAGCTACTGTTCCCGCTTACGCCTACGCTAACGTGTATGCTTAAGTTTTCGAACCGTTCTTAAGAGTGATTTTTCCTAGGTGATCGCTTAAGGGCGTAATAAAATCTGGGATCGGGGGTTCTACCGGTGAGTAGAACTTTTTAGGCATTATTCACCACTGGCTTACTTTGTTTGTTGATTTAAAGGAGTAAGTTTTATCTAAAAATCATCTATGCTTGTAGATACGGGAGTCAAAGCTTTAGGACGAGGGTTCAACTCCCTCCGTCTCCACCAAAAAATCTTAGTGAAGTGCCTTAGTAGGCACTGAACTTAGAGTTTTTGAGTGCCCTCCGTAGCTTTAGCGGAGGAGGGCGGGTGTAAAACTAAACTTAAGAAAAAAAAGAAAATCCTCCACTCGGGGGATTTTTTAGTTTCTTAAGACTTGTGATCCTTATGTCCGACTATCTCGCCAAATCACCTCGCAGTTTTGCTTCAGCATATTAAAATTACTACATTTTCCATCCCCCTGGCCGGTAAAACCACCATCAGGAGAACAAATCATCTTTCCATTAAAATCATAAACTCGGCTCGGAACGTCACAACAGTGAGCCGGCTGATAAATCACAGTTTGACCGTTGTACAGGCATTTTAACAGTGCCGCTGGTGGGTTGGCCACCGGAGCAGCCGCTTCGGAAGCAATCAGATTTGTAAGCCACGGCGACTGCGGTGTTTGATTTTTTCCAGGAAAGGTACTTTCTATTTTTAGAACTAATTTCCCCAAGTCATCTCTTAACACTTGATTGTTTACTAAACTTTGATAACTCCCATACCAACCACCAACGTTCGTCACTAAAAGTACCAGCACCACCAAAATTCCCAGCGGCCATAGTGGGCGTTTTCGAACCACTGAAGAACCAACTAACAAATCGTGCCAAGCCAAACGTTCCTTTCGCAAGGTCCAAAAGAAGCCCAAGCAAAAAAGGGCGGCCGACAGAACATACCCTACTGTATAACGAAGCAGTGACGTTGCTAAAGACAGATGTTTATTGTCGATGTCACAAATTTCTATCCCCACCAAAAGCTTTCCTAAAGTGCCGCCAAAGAAATGCGTAAATAAAACCCGATAAACCAGGACTAACCCGATATCGTTAAGAATCACAATTCCAAAAATAGTTAGAGAGCTGGTAAGGAGCTTTACTAAATTTGGCTGATTTAGAAAAACTAAATAAAACGCCCCCATATTTATAAGGCCAAAAAGTAAGGCGTCAATTATTCGGGCCAAGAGCCGTTCCCAAAAAGTGGCTTTGATCATTTAACCTCCTTAGGTTCCTTCAAATCTTTAAAAAGCGTTGACCAAGTAGCATATTTAAAAGCGGTGAAGATGCCCAGCCCTAGCGTCACGATGGTCAAAAGAGCCAGTCCCAAAATCACAAATACCGGTATCAGTAGCCAACCAACGACTGGTATCAAACTAAAAACTATTAAAATCAAAATGACTACGGTCGAAATTGGTACGAGTACGCACCCCAGACCACAACCCAGTAAAGTGTTAACAAGACCAATCAGCAAGGTCGACGACAAATTCTTCCAAAACATTTTAAAACCCTCTTTAAAGGCCGCCCACCAGCCTAAATTATGAATAACGATTAAGCGTTCGCCCCACAAACTAGCCACACCAGTAAAGAAACCGCCGATCACAACAGCCAGTATCCCCGAAATCAGAACCAAAAATCCGAGGAAGGTTGCCTGTCGTGAAACAATTAGAATTGCCCCAATTCCCCCAATTGCCCCTAAAGCAAAGAGGAGCAGAAGTTTCGGGAGAAAGCTCAGGGCCGCCAAACTCTTCCAACTTTTTTTACCCCAATGAGAAATTTCCGGAAAACCAACTTTAGTGCCGTTAAGTGCTTCATAGGTGCCTCCAATTAGGGCCCCGACCGCGAAACTGCGAATTAATAAAGCGACGGCGATACCAACCACAATCGCGATGACGACGGCGACAGCGACAAAGACCCAAGTCGTCATTGGAATCTGTTTAAGCAAACCTAAGATGATATTGCTTAAAGATGAAAATGTTGATTCAACATTCTTAAGTGACGCTGACGCTGATGAAGAACCGGTCTGTGACTTACCAAAATTACTAAAATTACCACCGGAAAATCCAGTCCCGCCGGTCACCGCCATGACGAGGACCCCAATTACCCACAGGACTTTATTGTTCTTAACCGCTTGCCAAGCGCGTTTATAAACACTACCTAAATCCATATCTATATATTATAACGAAACTTAATGATTTTTTCATGTCCTTCAGGTAGAATGACTAAACATGAAAAAGACTACTATTTTACTTGTTATTGCTTTAGGTTTAGTTATCGCTGGCTGGTTTTTATTGAGATCAAAAGGGAGTAGCACTCCGTCAAAGAATAGTGAAGCTTCCTCGTCTGCGATGATCCTTTTCTACGGTGACGGCTGCCCCCATTGCAAGAACGTTGATGATTTTGTAGCTACCGTTCCCAACCTTCAAAATAAATTAGGTTACAGTCACAAAGAAGTTTTTCTGAATAAAGACAACGCCGCCACAATGCTGGACAAAGCCAAGACTTGCAAGCTGGACACGACTCAAGGCATGGGCGTGCCATTCCTGTGGACGGGATCGGCCTGTGTTGAAGGAGACACTGATATAATTAATTTCTTTAAGAGCAAATTGTAAAAAACATGTCATTCCGGCCCCGGAGCCGGAATCCAGTAACTTCCGATTTTAGTTATCAGTTCTCGGTTGTCGGTTGTCAGAATTTAGTTGCCCAGTTTTCAGTTTGTCGGTCAAATTGACTGATTAACAGACAACTGACAAACCAACATCTGAAAATAGAAAACTGAGAACAGATAACTTGATCGATTTACTGGATTCCGGGTCAAGCCCGGAATGACAATATTATTGTGTCATTTCTAATATCACTACTTTCAACAATCTCGACCCCAGCCTACGCCATCTGCCCCGTCTGCGTCGTGGCTGTGGGCGCCGGCATTGGACTCTCTCGCTATCTAGGTGTTGACGATACTATCACCGGACTCTGGGTCGGAGCTCTAATCGTTTCAATGATTGTAACCACGCTAGACTTTCTAAAGAAACGTCACTGGGTCTTTAAAGGCGTCGGAATCGTCATCACTCTTGGATATTACCTTCTCGTCATCATCCCACTCTACCTAAAAGATATCATTGGCCACCCTTTTAATAGGATTTTAGGAATCGACAAATTAGTTTTCGGAATTATCTTTGGGACTATGGCACTGATTGTTGGACCCAAAATCCACGCTTGGCTTAAAAGTCGACATGGCGATAAATCATATTTCCCCTTTCAGAAGGTCGCTGTCCCCGTCTCGCTCTTAATAATCTTAAGTGGTATATTTTATATATTCACTAAATTCTATGGAAGATAAAAATATTGACGCCTTAATTAAAAAAATAAACGATGCTAAAAAGCAAAATCCTCTGGACCTGTCGTCCGATGAGGATCTGTCGATTGCCATCATGAACCTGGTAAGTATAGAAGAACATCTATTCTTTACCGCCGAAAAAACTAATCAACCCAATTATTATGACCTCTTAAACGAGGTTCGCGAAATCAGAAAGTCGCTCCTAGCCAAGATTGTGACCAATCCTAAGGGAGAGGAATGGTGCATCAGCAAACATCTGCTGGCCTCCTCGATGCGGCTGATGGAAGTTGGTACCAAGCAGCTTTCTAAAGGTAATAAAGATGAGGCCTACGACCTATTTCGCAAAGCCTACGACCTGTATTCCATGTTTTGGGGGATTAATTTAAAAGTGATTCAACCCTCAGAAGTAAAGAAAATTGACGAAACGGCCATTAGCAAATCCGACCCCACCCCATCTGCCGGTTTCACCGGCAAACTCGGCGACCTCGTCCGCAGAGCCATTAATTGCTGTATCGAGTAAACACCTCCGTAATTATGTCATTCCGGGCTTGACCCGGAATCCAGTAACCGAAAATTACATGTAGAGACGCAGCATGCTGTGTCTCTACAATTATTTTTGGCTGCGCCACGTTAGATCTTTACGTGGCGGAGGGGGTGGGATTCGAACCCACGTGCCCCTTGCGGGACGCTTAGTTTTCGAGACTAGCCCATTGTGACCACTTTGGTACCCCTCCGCGTAACCTGTATTTTAGCACTGATCTGCTAAAATGAGGCCATGGATACGAAGGAATCACCCATTAAAGAAATTAAATCGAAGATTTCAATTGTTGATCTTGTCTCTTCCTACGTCCCCCTAAAAAAATCCGGCCGAAATTACAAGGGCTTATGCCCTTTTCACAACGAGAAGACCCCATCTTTCATGGTCAACCCCGATCTTGGCATGTTTAAATGTTTCGGTTGCGACGCCCACGGCGATCAGTTTGAGTTTATTCAGCAAGTCGAAGGAGTGGATTTTCCGGAAGCCTTAAAGATTTTAGGCCAAAAGACGGGAGTGGAAGTTAAGAACTTTAAAAGTTCCGAGGACGCAACTCGGTCATCGCAGCGTGACCGTTACCTCGCCATCAACAGCCAAGCCGCCGAATTCTTTCACTTTATTTTAACCAAACATAAAATCGGAGCGGAAGCCTTAGAGTACCTTCATAAACGTGACGTTAGCGACACAACTATTAATGAGTTTAAACTCGGTTATGCCCCCAATTCCTGGCACAGTCTAGCCGATTTTCTAAACAAAAAAGGCAAACGGCCGGAAGAAATTATTGGCGTGGGCCTATCAATCCTCGGTGACAATGGCCGGGCGCATGATCGCTTCCGCGGCCGCGTCATGATCCCCTTCTTTAACTTAAGCAACGAAGTCATCGGCTTTACCGGGCGGACTCTGCTCCCGGGTGAAGAAGCCAAGTATGTTAATTCACCCGAGTCGCCGGTTTTTAGCAAGAGCAATTTTTTATTCGGTTTAAATGCCGCGCGTCTGGAAATTAAAAAAAGCGACCTGGCTATCATTGTGGAAGGCCAAATGGATTTTTTAACGCCTTTTCAAGCCGGTTTTAAAAACATTGTCGCTAGCGGCGGAACGGCATTGACACTGGGACAACTCAACCTGCTAGGACGATATACCAAAAACTTGGCCCTCTGTTTTGATGGTGACAAAGCTGGTGAAATGGCCATGCGGAGGGCGATTAACCTCTGCGAGGAAAAAGGCTTTAACGTTAAATTAATTATTTTGCCCAAAGAGTTTAAGGATCCGGATGAATGCGTCCGTCATGACCCGGAAATTTTTAAAAAAGCCGTCAATGATGCTTTAAACGCCTATGATTTTTACTTCGTTAGTGCCGCTAAAAGATTTGATTTAAATTCGGCCGTTGGCAAAAAAGAAGCTAGTAATTTTCTACTTCCGATCATTAAAGAAATCCCGAGTATCATTGAACAGGCTCACTACATTCAAAAAGCGGCCGACGTGCTTAAAGTGTTGCCGGAAGTTATTAGTCGCGCTTTACAATCAACCGCTGTTAAAGTTGATCGGGATTTTAAGGATGATCACCAAGCAATCAGTGTTAGCCGCGGAGTGGCTGGTCGGGAAGAATTTCTCCTATCGACGCTTCTCAAGGCCCCTATTAACGATATTTTGCCGATTATTGATGAACTTGCCAAAAAAGACTTTAGTGAAAATAATCAGAGCCGTTTTGAATACCTTAAAGAACACTTGCTGCTGGAACCCGATATGGATATAACGGAATTTGTGACCCAAAGCCTGGAACCGGATTATTGGCAAAACCTGTTATTGCTGGATAGTGGCGACTTTAAATTGGAAATACTGCTGGATTTGGTAAAGTATCTTAAAAAAGAGGCCCTTAATACTCGGCTGCGGGAACTGGGCGGTAAAATCAAGACCGCCGAAGTAGCCAGTGACAAAGATAAAGTGGCTGAATTGCGTTTGGAGAGCAAGGAAATATATGATAAAATCGGCTCATTATGAATATTTCTAAAATTCCGGGGTTAGAGAAGCTCATTACCAAAGGCAAGAAACAGGGCTACGTGACCCAAGAAGAAATATTTAAGATTTTCCCGGCCGCCGAGGACGACCTCGAAACCTTAGACGCCATGTATACCAAGCTCATAAGCCTTGGGATTGACGTTTTTGAGGACTTGGAAAGTGCTAAGGGCAAAGAAAGTAAAAAAGAAATTCTCTCCGAAAAAGAGCTCCAGTCGGCAGCGCCACTTGATAAAGCCGTCAGTAATGACCCGGTGCGGATGTACCTGCGGGAAATTGGCCGCGTGCCTCTAATTGATAAAGCCGGTGAAGTCGCTTTGGCTAAAAGAGTCGAAAAAAATGATCAGGAAGCCGTCCATGATCTGATTCGGGCTAATTTGCGGCTAGTCGTCTCCATTGCTAAAAAATACATGAACCGCGGCATGGTTTTCCTTGATTTAATTGAAGAGGGTAATTTGGGCTTAATGAGAGCTGTGCAAAAATTCGACTGGCGTCGTGGTTATAAATTTAGCACTTACGCAACTTGGTGGATTCGTCAAGCCATTACTCGGGCCATTGCCGACCAAGCCCGAACGATTCGAATTCCGGTCCACATGATTGAAACGATCAACAAATATCGCCGGGCCGAACGGGAACTATCTCAAAAACTGGAAAGAGAACCTAAAGTGGAAGAAATTGCTAAAGCGGCCGGTCTTGAGTTATTCCGAGCTAAAGAAATCGTTAAAATGCTCAACCAGGAGCCAACTTCTCTAGAAACGCCGGTTGGTAAAGAAGAAGATAGCCGCTTAAAAGAATTTATCCCGGATGATGATTTGTCGTCTTCCCCGGAAGCTTCGGCTAGCTTTGAGTTATTAAAAGAGCAATTAAAAGAAGTGCTGGACACTCTGGGTGAGCGGGAAAAGAAAGTGTTGCGGCTGCGCTTTGGGATTGACGATGGTCGTAACCGAACGCTGGAAGAAGTTGGTAAGCAGTTCGGGGTCACTCGGGAAAGAATTCGGCAGATTGAAGCTAAAGCTCTTCGCAAGTTACGGCACCCTAGTCGTGCGAAAAAACTCAGGGACTATCTAGCGTAATAAACCTTGTCATTCCGGGCTTGACCCGGAATCCAGTAACAACAAAACAACTGTAGGGGCGCCTTTTTGGCGCCCGCATTGAATCTAAATTTTATTGTCAATAAAAATATCTGCTGCACCATCAGGTCGATACTTATTAAAAAAGTCTCGGTCATTGGGCATAAATAAATTGTCCCATATATCTGCAATTTCTGTGTTGTTATCTTTAAGCAAGTCTCGATTTTTTCCAAACTTGGTGGCAAGTTCAAGTGATAAGTTAATCCAAATTTTAAAATCAAAATAAGATACTGTTTCTGGGTGGAAAATACTACAACCTTCGACTATTTGAAACATCTTCTTTTCCAAAGAAATAGTTATTTCAGCTTTTACACCTGGCCAAAAAGCACTATCGTAAATTATTGGCCAAATATTTTTCTTCGCAGGATCTATAACTTCTTCGATTAGCCTTTTTCGATTAAAATTACTCCAGTCGCTATCTCTACGCCACGGAAATTGGGAACTAAAGGAATCAATTGAAACAATATTACAATTACCTAATCTGTCTGCAAGTTCCCTTGCAAGCGTGCTTTTACCGGACCCACCGAAACCAGAGATACCAATAATATATAAATCTTTACCAGCACTTTCTGTAGTAATTTTTGTGATAGCTTCTGAAATATCAAACATGCTTAAATTATATACGCTCAAAAATCTTAAATAATTGCGGGCGGGAAAACCCCGCCCCTACGATCGGAATCGTTTTTAGTTATTGTAACTGGATTCCGGCTCAGGGGCCGGAATGACATGCCTAACAGCTTCCCAATATTCAGGGTGTCCTTGTGATTTGGCCCACAGCCACCACTCCACTCCCCACAAATAAACCCGCGAATAATTGCTGGCCGAAATATAATGCAAACTTTTAGTAAACTGCTCAATACTTAAAATCTTTGTTTGATCGGCGATTGACAGGCCAGTAAGTCCATTTTGACCCCAGGGCTCCATTTGCAGTTCCGTCGCCCAAACTTTTTCTGGAACCCAACCTGTTAAATACCCTTTTAGATAGTAGTAAACTAGCGGAAATTTTAAATTAACGTAACCCAAAGTCTGGTTATAAGCCTGGCGATAAATACTAATTCCTAAAATGTCCGCTGACCCTTTTAGAGGCCTCCACGGACCCCATTCTCCGGAATCCGTGATAACAACTAGACGTGTAGGGTCGAGTGACCGCACGTAATCAGCCTCGACCTTAAGATCGGCCGCGGTTGATGTCCCACAACTGCCAAAATTAAATAAAGGCTCATTTTCCACCTGCCAAGCAATGACTAGCGGATTATTTTTGTAACGATTAACGACCGCTTGGTACATTTTAAATAAAGATGTCCGGTCACCCCACGCTGGTTGGTAACATTCCGGCCAGCGCGGCGCTTTCTTGCCCATGGCGAGTAGTATCGTGGCATTGCGAGAACTTGCTTCTTTGACCTCGTAATCCAGTTCTGAAAAGTCGTAATGACCTGGAGATAATTCGATCTGATCCCAATACGCCACTAGCCTTAGATTTCGAACCTTGAGATCGTCAAGGACATCCTTGTAGGCCTTTTTCCAGTCTAAGCCCAAATAAGTGGCATACTGCGGCGTAAAAGTGACTCCAAAAATTGGAGGGTTTGCCGGAGCGGAGAAATAATTTAAATAAAGAAGATAAATTCCAAAGATACTAAAGATTGCGATGATTCCAATGATTAACTTCCGACGGATAGTCACCCTTTAATATTAGTGTTTTTATTCGTAATTAACCACTGAGACTTTAATTGTTTGAGGCTGATAGATTTCGGAAATGACAGACTTAAATGTATCGGCGCTAATCGACTCTGGAGAGCTGGTGACGAGATCAAAATGCAAGTAACCCAGTTCCGGCCAGGCATGAATCGCTAAGTGACTCTCCGCCAACACGAAGACCTGCGTAAAGCCTTGCGGCTCAAAGGGGTGATTAAATTCTTCGACTACGGTTAAATCTAGTTTTTTAACAAGTTCTCGTCCAGACTCAGGAGACACGGCTGACGCAGCCGTGTCGAAAGCTTGAGCAACAAGATGATTAATTTTAGGAGGCAGCATAAGGCGATTTCCCACTATCATTATGGCCCTGACTGCGCGGTCTAAAAGTCGGCCGAGGGCCGCGATCAAAGGATGGTCGAGGCGGCCGTGGGGCCCGAACTTGCTCCACATACCCTTCAGGCCGTGGTTCTAAAGCCTTTTTAGAGAGGCTAATTTTACCCTCATCATTCACGCCGACTACCTTGACCTTAAATTTGTCGCCAACTTTAACCTTGTCGTCAATCCGATCAATGTACTCGTAGGCGAGTTCCGAGACGTGGACTAAACCTTCTTTACCAGGCAAATATTCCACAAAAGCCCCAAAGTCCATCACTTTTTTAACCGTAGCGTCAAACTCTTCGCCAATGGTGGCTTCGTGAGTCATCGCCAAGATTTCTTTAATGGCCTGTTCTCCACCTACCGCATCAACGGCCGCTACATACACACTACCGTCTTCTTCAACATCAATCGTCGCTCCGGTCCGGGCAATAATGTCGCGGATAGTTTTGCCACCAGGCCCAATCAGCAGACCAATTTGATCGGTCTTAATTTTTAAGGTCGTAATGCGAGGAGCATGCGCCGACAGTTCAGTTCGCGGGACGCTAATCGTTTCGGCCATTTTATCTAAAATAGTCAAACGGGCCTTTCGTGACGCCGCGATGATTTCGGACATTTGCTGTAAAGTAAGTCCGTGGCATTTAATGTCCATTTGAATCGCGGTCACGCCTTCTTTGGACCCGGTCATTTTAAAGTCCATGAAGCCATAAAAGTCCTCAAAGTTGGCGATGTCGGTTAAGATTTGATACTGGGTTTCGTCTTCATTAAAGACTATCCCAATGGCAATCCCGGCAACCGGAGCCTTAATAGGCACCCCGGCATCCATTAGCGACAAGCTGGAACCGCAAGTGGCCGCCATCGATGAAGATCCTTGTTGTGATAGGATTTCAGAAACCACTCGAATGGCGTATGGAAACTCTTCTTTAGAAGGAATGACCGGAAGGAGTGCCTTTTCCGCCAACATCCCATGCCCAATTTCACGCCTTCCTGGTGTGCTATTCTTCCCAATTTCGCCCAAAGAGAAAGCTGGACCATTATAATGGTGCATGTAGCGTTTAGTAGTTTCGCCATACATGTTTTCGATCGTCTGTTCCAGCGACATGCTGCCGAGTGTAGTCACAACTAAGCCTTGGGTTAGTCCCCTCGTGAACAAAGCTGAACCGTGAGTTCGGGGCAGAATACCGATTGACATCGACAGAGGCCGAATTTCGTCAAAAGCCCGACTGTCTGGACGACGTTTTTCTTCCAGAATTAATTTCCGAGTGGTATATTTCTCAAGTTTTGCGAGTGCTTTGTTCATTTCCACTTTGGAAAACTTGCCCTCAAACTTTTCGTAAACTTTAGTGGCTAATGCCAAAGTCTGGTCGGCACGGTCTAAGTAAGTAGAACAAATGATGTTAACCACATCATTTTTAGCAAAAGCTTCAACCGCCTCGTAAACTTCGTGATCAACATCTCGTGAAACGTAACTAATGATGTTCTGCTTACAAGCTTTGGCAAAGTCGTCAACGAACGTTAGGAGTGGTTGGGTGGCCTCAAAACCAAACTTAATGGCCGCGAGGACCTTTTCCTCGGGAACCAGGTTCGCTCCCATTTCCATAGCGACGACCTTATCACTCGATGACGTCATGACGAGGTTAAGATCTAACTTTTCGAATTGGTTCTCACCGGGATTCAAAATAAACTCACCATTAATCATTCCCACTCGCACGGTAGACAGCGGACCGGCCCAGGGCACGTTAGAAGCATGAAGGACAGTACTAGCCGCTAAAAGAGCTAGAGTTTCAACGTCACCATCGTGTTCAACGGAGAGTGGTGTGACCACAAGATGAGTATCATTTAAAAAGTCTTTAGGGAAACGGGGCCGCACCGCATGGTCGATTAAACGACCGGTAATAATCGCTTCGTCAGAAGGCCGGCCTTCACGCTTTTGAAACCGAGAGTTTTTAATGTAGCCACCGGCGTACAAGCGTTCCTCAAAGTCAACTTTAAGCGGAAAAAAATCGGTTTCCATTTTGGGCTCGTTGCAAACCACGGTGGCTAAAACGACAGTGTCGCCGTAGCGGGCCAGCACGGCCATGTTAGTTTGGAAAGCCAGATCTCCGGCTTCCAAAACGAGTTTTTTACCTGCGAATTCGGTCTCTTTCTTAACGGAATGGGTCATCATAGATTTTGGCAAAGAAGAGGTTCTTGGAGTAAATTATTCTAACTGGTCTCAATCAAACACGTTTGGTTGACTGGGGTTAATTAGATTAATTTAGCCAAAACCTCCCTTTGAGTAATAAATAAAAACGGTTAAACCTATTTTTTAATTCCCAATTTTTTAATCAGTTCTTTATAGCGTTTTTCGTCTTTCGTTTGAATATATGCGAGGAGACGACGACGTTTGCTAACCATTTGCAGAAGTCCTCGGCGAGAATGATTATCTTTCTTATGGATCTTTAAATGCTCGGAAAGTTCTTCCATTCTCTTGGAAATCAAAGCAATCTGCACTTCCGGAGAGCCGGTATCACCTTTATGAGTGGTGTAAGTTTGGATGACTTCAATTTTAACTTCTTTAGTAAGCATCGAGGGCCATTCTAGCAAATCTTCCCAAAAACCGCAACAGGGGCGTTTTAAGCGTTTTTAAGTGCTAAAGTTAAGCCCAAAGCCAAAAACTTGGCAGCACTGGGAGTAGGACGCCAATTCCACTGCGAAAGCTTTATAAACAGCATTTCGCATAAGCTTTTAGATTGGTCATCAATGACATCAATCGTTCCAAAGCGACTGTTTTCGAGGTGCCAATCTAAATTTAAAACAGCGCTGGTTTCAAATTCTCGGCGGTTCTGCTCAAAGAAGTTTCCTAGGTCCGCAAGCCTTCGGGCCCCGAGGATGATCAGCAAATCAAGGCGCCGTTGCTGCAGGTTTGACTTGATAGCCAAAGGATCGAAGTTACGAGGTAGCGGATGAATCGAAATATTAAAAGCCTTGCCCTCAGCCCAGTAACTTAATTTCTCCACTTTTTTACCACCGGTATCCAAGGTTAAAACTAAAGTACTTTCGGTAAGATGATCCGAGATTTCCGAGGCTTCCGGCATCGCTTTTATTTCCTCGGGAAGCGGGCCGGGAAAGGAAACAGCCACCATTTTTCCCTGTGACAGGAGTAAGTCCCGTAGGGCTAAAGCGGCGTACAGACCATCAAGACCAGCGTTTGGTGAAGCCACAATGGCCACGCTTTGAGTTTCAGCGATAAGGGTTTTTAGTTGATTGTTCTCGGTGTCGGAAGTCATAACCAAAAAACCTGCCATAGAGCAGGGTTGTAATGTATATTATAGGACATTCAGAGGAGGTTGTCAACGTCTTAACTTTGTCATTCCGGGCTTGACCCGGAATCCAGTAAATCAAATTACCAATTTACAATTACCAATAACCAATCAATTTCCGAATTTTTTAATGACCAAATAATTAATCGTTAACTCATTGGTAATTGATTGAAAATTGGTCATTGGTAATTGGTAATTCTGTGACGCAAGTTATGGTAACAGACTAAACTATCTCCAACAGGTCGCCTTTTTTTAGATCTGAGAACTGGGGATGCAATAAAATGCCACACTCTTTACCGGCGGTGATGATACTGGCTTCGGTTTTACCTTCTTTTAGAGATTTAATGCGACCGTTATAAATAGCCTCGGGCACGTCGCCGCGAGTTATTTTAACTTTTTCGCCAACTTTTAAGCGCCCCTTAGTAACTTTAGAACCGGCAATAACGTCACCGGAAGGCAGTGGAAACAGCGCAATTACTTCGGCCCGGCCGCGAGCCATATCGGTATCCACTATCGCTAAACCTGACAGAATCTTTTCAATATCTTCCAGCATTTCGTAAATAATAGTGTAATTCTTAACACTCACGTGCAGATCGGCCGATTGGCGAATGGTATCATCAGTAGTTTTAACGTTAAAAGTTACTATTAAAGCGTTGCCGGCCCGGGCCATTTGCAAATCAGAGTCGTTAATAGGGCCGATGCCGCTGTGCAGAATCACGATGCATCGATCTTCTTTCTCCAACTTCTTAAAAGATCCCAGAATTGCTTCTAAGGTCCCTTGGGTGTCACTTTTGAGAAGTAAGTTTAGCATTAAAATCCCGTCTTGAGTTGTAACAACCGGTTGAGGCTTGTTGGAAATGACTGGAGCGGCGACAGCAACACTGGTTATGACCGCCCCTAAGGCTGGCAGAGTGCTTAGGCCCAAGATGACCGCCGGATCTCCAGGCTTAACCTCCGTCAGGTTTTGACCGTGATCGTCAAGTAAAGCCCGCACTTTTTCCTCTTTTTCACCCAAATAAACCTTGTCACTAACCTTTAAAGTCCCTTCACGAACGATAATAGAAGCTAAAGGGCCTTTGCGAGGATCAAGGCGGGATTCGATGACGGAAGCATTAAGCGGCGCTTCGGGTTTAAATGGTAATTCTGCCATTTCGGCGACTAGCAGAATAAGGTCAAGTAGTTCCGGCAGTCCTTCACCGGTTTTAGCGCTCACGGGGACGGAAACCACGTCGCCACCCCAAGATTCCAGCTGAATTCCACTGCTTGATAGGTCCTGAGTGACTTTATTAAGATTCTCGCGAGCGCCTGGCAGATCAATTTTGTTGAGGGCTACGATGATCGGAACGCCGGCCGCTTTAGCGTGACTAATTGCTTCGATGGTTTGCGGTTGCACAGATTCCGAGGCCGCGACGACTAAGATGATAATATCGGCCACTTTTCCACCCCGAGAACGCATTTCAGAAAAGGCGGCGTGTCCCGGGGTATCAATAAAAGTTAACTTTTTATCCTTGTAAGTGATTTGGTAGGCGGCGGTGTGCTGGGTAATTCCCCCAAATTCGCTGTCAACTACGTTAGTTTTGCGGATTGCATCAAGCAGCGAGGTCTTACCGTGATCGACGTGACCCATGATGGTCACCACCGGCGGTTTAAATTGCTGTAAGTTTTTCTCTAAAGGCTTTTTCGATGTCATTTTTTTCTATTTCCGTAACTTTGCGCCGAAGAGCGCGATTTAAAGCATTTTTCTTAATAGCCACTTCCCAGCATTTATCGTCAAAGTGTAAATAACCATGTCGACCCGTCCCAAATTTAAAAAGGCTCTTTTGTTGAGCCTTGCCAAAACATCCCACGCAAGTGCGAGTTTGTGGTGGCTTACTCATAAAGCTTGGCGATTTCGGTAATGGCTTTGGGGCCAACGCCTTTTAATTCTTTAACTTCATCCAAAGTCTTCGCCTTCAGTTCTTCTAATGACGTGATACCAGCGGCCTTGAGGGATGACACTGTTCTGGTCGACAACCCGGCGTCTTTGAGGCTACCCCCAGTGTCTGACTTGGAGATCGATTCGATCGGTTTTGACATTTCGGCTGACTGAGCGGGAGTTTTAATATCAATCTTCCAACCGGTCAGTTTAGCTGCCAAGCGAACGTTTTGACCTTCTTTGCCAATCGCTAACGACAGTTGATCTTCCGGTACGAGCACTCGGGCCTCTTTAGCAGATTTGTTAAGAATAACGTCTAAAACTTTGGCCGGCGACAAAGAAGCGGCGATGAATTTATCGGTATTATCGTTGTAAGCCACGATATCAATCTTTTCGGTCCCTAACTCCGCAATGACGGCCTGGACTCGAGTCCCTTTTTGACCAACGCAACTGCCAATCGGATCAACATTTTCTTCAGTCGAAGAGACGGCAATTTTAGTGCGGCTGCCAGGCTCGCGGCTAATAGCTTCGATTTTGACCGTATCAGAAGCAATCTCTGGCACTTCCAAAGCAAATAATTCTTTTACAAATTTAGGATCGCTTCGGGAAACTATAATTTCCGGGCCCCTGGCCCCTTCGCGAATTTCTTTAATTAAAACCCGAGTTCGTAAATTAAGTTGCAAGTTTTCGGTCGGAATCTGCTCCGCTCCCGGCATTAGTCCTTGGACTTTTCCAAGGTTAATAACGGCTAAACCGCGCTCTAAACGGAAGACGTGACCGGAAGCAATAGTACCGATCTTACCGGTGTACTCTTTAATAATGGCTTCTTTTTCACTTTCCCGAATCTTTTGAAGAATCACTTGTTTGGCTGTTTGAGCGGCAATGCGGCCAAAACCGGCGGGAGTAACGTCTTCTCCGGCATTATAGACCCGCAATTCTCCGGTTAAGCCATCAACCGCGGCCGTAATAGTTTCTTCAGTCCCTCCAAAATCCCGCATATAAGCGGCCACAATCGCGGTTTTTATAGTGTCTAACACAGCCTCTTCGGAGAGTCCTCGTTCACTACAAACTTGTTTTAGAGCGGCAGAAAATTCAGTAATAGCCATAAGGGCTTCAGAATAGCGCAGAATCGGGATTATGGCAAGTGTTCGATTAGTTAGTTATCAGTTCTCGGTTGTCTGTTGTCAGCATTTAGTTAATCGGTTTTCAGTTTGTCGGTCTAAATAACCGGTAAACAGAAAACTGGCAAACTAATATCTGAAAACCGAAAACTGAGAACCGAAAACTAAAAATTAAGGGCCCTCAGGCCCTTAAATCATTTCTTACCCGCCGGCTTCGCAGGCTTCCCCGGGCTCCACCCACCACCCACCTGCAAAGCGGCTTCTATCTTCTGAGGAATAGATCTGGCAGTCCACACAAACCATAGTCCAATCACCCAATTAAAAATTAATCCTAAAAAAGCAAAAGGTGTTGAATTTAAGTCGCCTACAATCTGATTTATCATAATTGTAGGCCCTTTTATTAAAATGTTGGTTCCCAGGGATACAAAAAGCCACATAGCAGGTATGGCAAGAACATTACCAATTAGGGACTTAAACCAACTGGTGATCATTTCGTCTTTTCCCGGAAGAGCGCCTACCAAAAACTGCAGCGGAGCAAAGATTGTCATCAGCATTATCCTACCAAACCTTGTAAAATAGCTTATTCCAACAGCAATTAAAGCTAAGATATAAGTTACGACTAAAACTAAAAGGAGGCATAATACAAAAAGCGCAACACCAGTTCCAACACCAGAAGCTCCAGCAGCGGATAAAGCAACCACGCCCAGGGCGGAAACGACAAGTTGAACGAGAACATCTACCATATCTGGTTGAGAAAAAACGCCACCGACAACTAATTTACCAACAAAATCTCCTAAGACTGGAATTAATTTTATAGCGAAACCAGCGATTGGGTAACTAAAAGTTATTAGTAGTAAACAAACAACAACTTTTGGTAAAGCGTCCTGAACCGTAATTACCGTTTGCGGTTTAATCTCGTGTCGAAACATCACCATGAAACCGAAGGCCACTAGAATAATCACAAATAGTAGGTAGGCTAAATTTCTGAATGCCTTCCATAAATCAAGCACCGTGGTGCCAAAAATACCATCTGCAAGAGTACCCGCAGCATAGGCACTTTGGGGAACTAATGGCGAATCTCTCTTAATGTCATTAATATATAAAGCTAAGTTTACCGGCAGTAAATCGACTCGTTTCGGTGCTTCGGAGGTTACAGCATAAGTCACGCCTAAAAGACTAGGAGGCATAACTTGTGAAGACTGAGGTTTCATATTTGTAAGCGGAGAATTCGTAAGGCATTTTCTTACCTCAACCGTGGCAGACGCGCGATCTTTAGAAGCAGCCGTTACCTCACTCATATCACAATTACCAAAAATTAGCGTCTGAGAAGCCGCGTTTACCCCAGCCACGGCTAAATTACTGGTCCATTTGTCCATATCTGTTGCCAAATGCCTTAAATCATTAAGAGATTTTAAACCTACAGTAGTTAGAGCAAAGTCTAGTACATCTGCTTTAACAGGTTTAGCTAAAATAAAAGAGCCAATGCTGAAAGTGCTAATGAGGATTAAAAGGATTAAAGATAGAGACAAACGAGATTTCATAATGTTTATGCTACAGAGTACGTTGACCGTAGTCAAGAATTACCAGATCTATTTATGACGCCACTTTAACCGGCATTATTAGGTGTAGATAGTCAACTCGATCATCGAGGCGCCAGAGGCCTGGAGCGAGGGCCCCGGTGGTTTCTAAAATGATATTGTCACCACTAGTGTTGTTCATTAAATCTAGAAGATATTTGCCATTAAAAGAGATGATCAGATCGTCGCCGCTAATGGTTGCTGGAATAGCCACGGTGCTTTCCCCAACTTCGGCGGTAATCGCCGACAAAGTAATTTGGCTTTTACTCCCGTCTAATTGGACTTTAATAATATTGCTGGCATCGCGAGCAAAAATGCTACTTAAGCGAGCCGCTTTTAAGAATTCCTCTTTACTAAAAGTGCTCTTGGTTTTAAAGTCTTTGGGAATAATTCGCAAATAATCCGGAAACTCGCCTTCGAGAAGCCTCGTAATAATTAAGAAGTTTTCTCCCGAAAAAGCGGCTAAATTTCCCTCACGCTCAATCGAAATTGATAAAGGTGAAGTGCCGGAACCAACCAAACGAGCGACTTCCAAAAGAGCTTTAGCCGAAATAACCACCGGTTCTAAAGTTATTGGCTCAGGAAGCGAAAGACGACGCTCCGCGAGTCGAAAGCCATCAACGCCGACCAGAACCAAATCGTTACCCTCAGCTTTAAGAAGAATACCGCCCAGAATGGGCCGAGCGTCGTCAGAGGAAGCCGCAAAAACGACTTCGGAAACCGCTTTGGCAAAGGCTTTAGGATCAATGGTTAAGGAAAGGTCAGCCGGAACGGCCGGCAGACTGGGAAACTCTTCAGCGGAGAGGCCGTTAAATTTGGACTTACCGGCGGCCGTTTTTAAATAGAAAATTTCTTTTTCCAAAAAGGCTTCTATTTCTGTCGCTGGTAAATTACTAACCACCTCAGAGATAAGACGAGCCGGCACCGAAATAGCCCCCGCTTCGGTAATAGTAGCTGGGATCCAAGTGATAATGCTGGTTTCAAGATTGGTGGCGGAGAGTTTAAGGCGGCCATTGTCCTCGGTCGTGATTAAGACGTGACTAAGGACTGGCAGACTGCCTTTAGTAGCCACCGCTTTGCTAACAGTCGATAATCCTTCCCGTAAATTTTCTTGGAGGCAGGTAAATTTCACTCTATTTGACCACAGAAACGACAATGTGTCTCTCGTAACCTTCGCCGGCAGATTCGGATTTCATCCCAGGCATTGTGCCAATGACAGTATGAATTAAACGTCTTTCGAAAGGCGGCATCGGCGGTAAATCAATGGCTTTATCTAAAAAGCGGGCTCGGTCGCAGGCATTGGTCGCAATCTCTCGCAGTCTGGCTTCGCGCTCTGAAGCATAGCCCGAAATATCTAACCTTAAATCAACCCATTCGCCATACTTATTGTATAAAGCCAAAGCCAACCAGGTTTGCAAAGAAGCTAAAGTTTCGCCGTGATAACCAATCAGTATCCCGAGATTCTCTCCGTCGAGTGACACCCCAAGTGTTCCTTCAACCTCAGTGACAGAGACTTTGGCTGGCATCGCCAGTTTCTCAATTAGTTCGGTAGTTAAGTTTTGTAAAGTTTCAATTTTTTCCGGCATATTTTTTTATTTTCACCAACCAGCGCTTGGCGTGCCCATCAACCACTACTTGTTGAATCAATTGCAGTAACGACGACAAAAACCAGTACATCGTTAAACCCGAAGCCAGCTTCCAACCAATCAAAACCGTCATCACCGGCATAATGTATAACGATTGTTCTTGGATATTATACATGATATCGTCGCTTTTTCCAGCGGTTTTCTTGGCTAATTTTTCTTCTTTGGTAACTTGCGGCATCATCATTTTGGAAAGTAAAAATTGAGTAGCGGCGGCGATAATCGGAAGAATAAAAAATTGATCGGGCTTAATTAAATCAAGATACAAGAAACGGGTGTTTAAAACGTGGCCACCGGCAAATTGCAGGAACGGGTACAGTACTGAATTTAAGGTTTGGCCGGCATTGTTACCTAGAACCTTTAGAAAAACTTGATACAAAGCAAAAACAATCACTAAAGTAACAATTTGCATAATGCAGCCGGACGAAGGATTAAGACCATGCTCTTTTAGAAACTTGGCCTGAGCCTCCATTTGGGCTTTTTTATCGTCCTTAAATTTCTCTTTAATGGCGGCGAGTTCCGGAGCTAATTCTCGCTGTTTTTTAGCGGATTTTAGCATCGGCAGCGACAAAGGCAAAGTAACGACTTTAATAATTATAGTGATGGCGATTATAGCCAAGCCTAAATTACTGCCTAAAGAGTTGTATAAAAAAACCAGAGCGTTGGTTAAGGGAAAAACTAAACCTTGATTCCAAATGTTAGCAAGCATAATAAATTATTTAACCGGATCGAAGCCACCGCGACTAAACGGGTTGCAACGGAGAATCCGGTACATGCCCATTAAAGACCCTCGCAGAATACCATATTTACCGATGGCTTCATAGCTGTACTGCGAGCAACTGGGAGTAAAGCGGCAGAAATGAATCCCCGGAAACAGTTTGTGAGGAATTCCGTGATCAAAGGAGAGGAGTTTTTGATAAAGCCGAATTAAGGCTTGTGCGAATTTCGTCATAATTGCTAGTTAACGACCGTTTAAAAGCGACGATTACCACGTCATAACCCATTTTAAAAGATTCTAAATTTTCGTGCCAGGCATCCCTAAACATCCGCCGGACGCGATTACGATAGACCGCCCGCTTGTCAAGAGAATTAGTGACAATAATCCCAAGACGCGTTACTCCTTGCGTCTTAGCGGCCACGTACGACAAGCCAAACAGAGGTGTTGCAACCCCTTTTCCTAAGCGTTTAACGCGACGAAAATCGTAATCTGAAGTGAGTCTATATTTAGCAGGCAGCACTATTATTTACGCTTTCTGAGTTAACTGCGGCGTTAAAACTTTGCGCCCCTTGGCCCGGCGAGATTTTAAAACCCTACGTCCTGTTGGGGTTGACATTCTCTTCATGAAACCGTGCACTTTAACGCGGTGTTTTTTCTTCGGTTGAAAAGTTCTCTTTGTAGCCATAACGAATGCATCTTACTTAAAAATAAACCAAATAGCAACAACTAAAGAGCCTCTTGACGGCTTGTTGATAACTAACTACGATTTATAAACAACTGCCCCAAACTTACCCACATGCCAACAGACATTCTTTGGAAAAACATTTTAAGTGAGATAGAAAAGGAAATCACCAGTAGCTTCTTTAAAGCTTTCTTAACTAAAACAAAGTTAATTAACTATGAAAATGGCGTGCTTAACGTTACCTGTGCCAGCGAGCAGGCTCGCTTTCAAATTGAAAATAAATACTTGGGAATTATTAAAAGTGTGGCGGATAAGTTAACCCAAAGCAACACTAAAATTGTAATGACTGTGGAAGAAGCTGCTAAAAAAGCGGTCACAGAAGCACCACTACTTGATCAAATTGCCAAAGAAAAAGCCCACGACCCGGTATTCACTTTAAATAGTAATCTCTCCACAAGCTACACCTTTGATAGCTTTGTAGTGGGTCCTAACAACCGCTTGGCTTCGGCCGTTGCTCATGCTATTGCCGACAACCCCGGTACCGTCTACAATCCCTTCTTCATTTATTCCGGCGTTGGCTTGGGAAAAACGCATTTGATGCAAGCAATTGGCAACGAGATTTTAAAAAACAAAAAGGGTGGCCGAGTGGTTTACACCACCGGAGAATCATTTACCAATGAGATGGTAGAAGCGATTCAAAATTCAAAAAGACAATATAGTAGCGTTTCTAAATTTAGAGATAAATATCGCAATGTTGATGCTTTACTCATAGATGACGTCCAGTTCATTGCTGGTAGGGAGACGACCCAGGAAGAGTTCTTCCACACTTTTAACGCTCTTTATTTAAATCATAAGCAGATTATTTTAACGTCCGATCGGCCTCCCAAAGACATTGCTCGCCTCGAAGAACGCCTCTCGTCCCGTTTCTTAAGTGGCATGACGGCCGATATGCAAGCCCCCGATTTAGACATGCGCTCGGCTATTCTGCGTCAAAAACGTGACCAATTAAAATTACCAATTACCAATGAGGTGACTGATTTTATCGCCGAACGAGTTCTTAGTAATGTGCGGGAACTGGAAGGGGCTTTGCTTAAGGTCAGTGCAGTCGGTCAAGCTTCAGGATCAGCGGTGACGATTGACCAAGCGGCTGAAATCTTGGGGCAAGTAGCCCGCGAGCAACGCAAAAATTATACTTCTACCGACATCATCAAAGCCGTCGCCAGTTATTACAACGTTAAATTAGTGGATCTTAAAGGGCCCAGACGCCAAGCCGAAGTCGTCGTGCCTCGGCAAATTGCCATGTACCTGGTTCGCTCTTTAACTCAAATGCCGGTCATTACCCTCGGCGAAATCTTTGGCGGTCGTGATCACAGCACAGTCATTCACGCCACGGATAAAATAGCGTTAGCGGTTAAAACCGATACCAAAATGAATCAAGATATTATTAATATTAAGCAAGGTTTATTGTAGGCTGCAGATCCGAATTAATCCGAAAGGGTATTTGAATTTATTCGAATATCGAATCGGGTTGAGGACGAGGCATGCCTCGTCCTCGGATAAAACAAACATACGTTAATGTGGATAATCAACAATTACACTCCAGGCCTTGTGGATAAAAGTCTAACTTGTCCACAAAGTTATCTACATAAGTTTATAGTTATCAACAATTGATTCGAGTGTTCCTACAAGCTTAAGTGTGGTCAAAAGTAGTAGGTATCAAAAGTATAGACATATGAACAAACAAAAAACATTAAATAACAAGTTACAAAAGGCCGCTTTTATGTTGATCAACATGTTAACACCACCTAATACTAAGACGACTAAATATAAACAGTTAAAACCATTACAGTGGGTTGTTCATAACCTCAAGTCGATATCTTTTGTTCTGTTATTATTTGGGATAATAGTTAACTGGGGAAAACATTATATAAATAGTGGCTCCTACGTTTCTGGAACTTTAGTTGATTACTTAATTCCTACTTTCTATTTTAGTTACTTAACAACTCTGTTTTTTATTAGCGTTAATCTTAAAGAAGCGGTTACCAATATATTTCAGACATCTTCTAAGATTTACACCGCTCTAAGGATTCGACGATTACTTTTTATACTGGCTATAATTTTTATAGTACTAGTCATATTTTCCTATTTACTTAACCCTACTGTTGCTAGTTTAACGAAGACCTTACAGCTATTTTTAATGCTTAATCTCTTTGTTGTGGTCACTAACATTCAAATCACGCCGCGGGACCTTAAGGCTATCATGACGACCTTAGTGGCACTGCTAGTTGTGACGGCACTTTTGGGTTTGTACCAATTTATTTTCCAGCGCAGTTTGTGTGGTTACTTTTGTTTTGGGGAGACAAATTTACTTAAAAATACTTATGGTATTACTACCGACTTTTTTGGAAGTGTCTCCCGAATACTTCCCTACGGCCCTTTTCCACACCCTAATATTTTCGGCGGTTTCTTGGCACTAGGAGTAACTTTTGTAAGTTGGCTTTTCTTAAAAACTCATAAGTGGGGCTATATAGTTTTTATAATATTTATAGCTTCTATAATTTTTATAACTCACTCAGAAATGGCTATTTTGACAGCCCTACTCGGAGTATTATTTTTGCTATTTTTAAAAGCGTCATCCAAAGTGTTTAAATTAGTCTGGCTAGGCAGTTTAGTCACTTTAGTGATTGGACTCGAGATTTATTTAGTAACTCATCCGTTAGTTTTAAACACCCTTTCTTGGCTACGTCGTTTGCACTTAGCTCAGTCTGCTGTGACGGCCATTAAGAACTTTCCAATCCTGGGGCTGGGTCCTAATAATTTTATAAAGTACTTGCCTAGTCTCCCTTATAACCCCGGCTTTCCGCCGTTTTGGCAGCCGGTACATAATATTTATCTGCTAATTGCGTCAGAGCTGGGGGTGCCAACTTTAATAGTTATAATATTTATAATTCTTATAATATTTATAACTGTTATACAGTCGCGGCGATATCTTTTTGCGGCATTAATAGCTCAACTTTTAATCTTAGGTTTTTGGGATCACTATCTGTGGACGACGCCCCAAGGTCTTTTATTGTTTTGGTTGACTTTAGGGGTCGCTGTTTCTAATATAAAGAGGCGATGAAATTCTCCGCGACTCGACTTCTATCCACTGCGCTGCTGGTGACGCTGCCTTTTGGTTTGGGTGGCTGTAACTCTAAGTTACCCGGAGCTGCCGCCAAAGTCACTTTGACTTATTGGGGCTTGTTTGAGCACCCGGAAACAGTCGCTCCCTTGATTGCCGGTTACCAAAAACTGCACCCTAACGTCACTATTAATTATTCACCGCAAACCTATACCACTTTAGCCAGTTACAAGGAGACGGTTTTGACTCGTCTTAAAGGCGGCACTAGCGGCACCGTTCCTGATATTCTACGAATTCACGCCTCTTGGGTGCCCGGTATGTACCAAAATTTATCACCGTTACCCACGACGGTTTATAGCCCCACCGATTTTTCGCAGACGTTTTACCCGGCGGCCGCTAAGTCCTTAACCATTGGCACCAATATTTACGGCATTCCGTTAATGTATGACGGCTTGGCGTTAGTTTATAACACCGATCTGTTTGCCGAGGCCGGGATTACTTCCCCACCGACCACTTGGGAAGATTTTCGAGCGGTGGCTGTGAAACTTACTAAACTTGATGCCAGGGGTCGAATCGATCAGTCGGGGGCGGCCATCGGTCTTTCCAGCAATGTCGCTTTTGGCAGTGATCTGCTAAATTTAATGTGGGCCCAAAGTAGCCTTAAAATTCCCGATGATTTGGGAACGCAAGCGGCTTCCGATGCTCTCACTTTTTACACTAATTTTGCCAAGCAGGATAAAGTTTGGGATAGTGACCTTCCCTATTCGGTGACCTCGTTTGCTAACGGCAAGGTGGGCATGATTTTTGTGCCTTCTTGGACTTTACTGGATATTACCGGCATTAATCCTTCTATTAAATACGCCGTGGCGCCGGTTCCCCAAGTGCCCAGTTTAACGGGATCGCAAAGCTCCGTAAATTGGGCCAGTTTTTGGGTAGAGAGTGTCGCTAAGTCTTCACCAAATAGTGCGGCAGCTTGGGATTTCCTAAAATATTTAAGCGAAAAAAGTACTCAGCAACAGTTCTACAGTGAAACCGCCAAAATCCGGCCTTACGGTGAACTTTACAGTCGCCGTGATTTACGTGACAGTTTATTGTCTGACAAGAATTTAAGCCCCTATATTTCCGGGGCGGAATCCGCGGTTACCGGCGCTGTCTCCGACCGGGCCGGTAATGACTTTGCGGTGGCCGCCGTTAACGACGCCATTTCCGCGGCCGCAGCTGGCACCGATGCCAAAACAGCTTTAGGCATTTGCCAAAAAACCTTGCAGCAACTTGGGGTTAGAAGTTTGTAGTGGCAGAGGGAGAGGCGTTGGGGATGACATCGGGCGCAGTCATTTTTTCCCTAATTAAACTTTGAATCTCACTAAAAACGCCGTTACCTTTTCTGGGGATAGCAATATAGCCATAAACATCATCGTGACCGTCCACTAAAATCCCACCACCGTCTTCTTGACCCGCCCAAGAACTTAAGACCAAACTGACCGGCTTTACCACTTTAAGTTTTTGAGTAGCTACCAAAGCTTCCGGAATCTCGGAAATATCAAAGTTGGTGTCGACCGCCGTTTTAAAATTGTTATAAAGCTCCTGCAGTTTACTAATGTTTAAAAGCGTTTGCGAGGATAGCAGTTTTTCTTTAACGCCCTCAATAATTAGTTGCTGCCTACGTGCCCGACCAAAGTCAGTGCCTAGTGTTCCAACTCCATGGCGGCTGCGGGCAAATTCTAAAGCCTGGGCACCGTCCAAATGCAAGGGCCCGGGAACGTATTTTAGGTGTTTAAAGCGGCAACGAAAGCGGAAGGCGGGATCTTCTCCATTTGCTAGCGCGTCCTCAGTCTCTTTATTCACATCCAAGCCACAAGTAGCGTTTTCCATGCCGGTTACTGGGTAGTCAAAATCCTCGTAAGCCGCAGGAACAACGATATCCACTCCGCCTACGATGTCAATTGCGCGAGTAAAGGCGTCAAAGCCAATTAAAACATGGTAATGAATCGGGAGTCCGGTAACTTCGGTAACGGCCGCTTCCGTATTTTTAATGTCATCGCCGTTTAAATGATAAATGCTATTTATTTTCATTCTAAAAGAAGGAATGTATAAATCACGAGGAACGGAGACCATTAAAACCTTTTTGGTCGTCTGGTTTATTGATAACACTAAAATCGTATCGGTGAGGGTGCCACTTTGAATAGCGCTTTTTTGATCGCGAGTGTCGGTTCCTAAAATTAAAATGTTGGTTACGCCGTCAGATTCTTTAAGAGGGGTGGGGTGCGTGATTTGGGTGTAAATCTCGATGGGATTAAGTTTAGTGACTTTAGCGATACCAAAGATTCCGGCCCCAATGATTCCCATGACGACTAAAAAAAGAATCGTAAAAATAATCGTCGCATTCTTATTTTTCCTCTTAGAAACTCTGGGAGCCAGATCAACGTATTGCATAATTTTTAAGCGTACGCTTGGATAATTTTAAAAAGTTCTTCCGGTTCTCGCGAGGCGTTACCAACGAGGACCCCCCAAATCTCAGAAGACTTGGCGTAAACGGCGGCATTTTTACTGTTTACACTGCCCCCGTAAAGCACGGGAACGTCCGGAAGAATTGTCTGCACCTCTTTAATGAATGCTAAAACCTCTTTAACATCTTCTGCTTTACCAACTTTACCGGTACTAATAGCGTCCAGTGGTTCATACGCAAGGAGTAAATCATCGGCTTTAAAACCGGCATCAGCGAGAATTTGCACTTGGTTTAGATTGGATACGCAAACAATCGGCATAATATTACAGGCAAAAGCTTGACCGATTTTAGCAACTATAACCTCATCACTTTCTTTAAACTCAGTCCGCCGTTCACTATGCCCGATCAACGCATAGTCAACCATTTCAGCAACTTGGCTGGCCGCTACTTCACCGGTATGGGGTCCGGTCGGAAAGGCCGAAACATCCTGAGCCCCTAAAAAGTAAGGCACTCCTTCAAAGGCTTTTAGAAGCGGTAGTGATGGGCAGAAAATGACGACCACATTTTCCGGGAGTATTTGATTATTAAATTCCACCAAGAATTCCCGAGTTTCTTTAATATTTTTATTAGCTTTCCAGTTAGCAACGACGAATTTTTTCATAAAGTATTATGGAATGTTAACCTCTGTTACGCCACTTGACCCCGATGTTAGATTTTCTTTAAGTTCCTCAGTTTTAGCGTCTTCTTTAATTTTTAAAACCTCGGAAGGCTTAGTGGTAATTAATTTATGCTCTTCAGGCGAGGCGACGACTTGGATGGCGACGTGATTAGCGCCGGCAAAGAACAGACCCTCTCCAATGCCAGCGGAGAGTAATAATCTTTTTTCCCCGTCAGACAAGTAGAAAACGTCGCCCAATTTGTCGATTTCTGAAGGACTTTGCTTTAGCAGTATTTGCAGTGAAGAGTTGGAAATAATGGCTTGGCCAAAGTCGGTTCCTAAAAAGTCGCCGACATTTTGAGTAATTGTGGTTAGTCCCAAGAAATATTTGCGGCAACGCTTGGCCATGGAGTATAGGAAACTGGCGCTATCGGGGCTTTGCATCATATACCAAGCTTCATCCACAATTAAAATCCGTTTCTTCATTTCTCGTTTTACTTTAGTCCAAATGTAATCAAGGATAATAAACATGGCAATGGGCCGCAGCACATCCTCCAGTTGCTTGGTTGAAAAGACCGTAAAGCTGTTATCTAAATTTAAATTACTATGGTGATCAAAAATCCCGGCCATACTGCCCTTAATATATCTTTCGAGTCTGGTCGCCAAACCTTTGGCCTCGACTTCTTCCATGCCCAGCAACACTTTATAAAGATCTTCCATCAATGGCGGCTCTTGGGTGCGCTGGGTTTCGGGATCGGGAGTAATGCCCTTTAGCTTGTAGGTAGCCACCAAAGCGCGATCCAAAATGGCCTCCTCAGTGTTACTAATTGTGCCGTAAATTATTTTAAAAAGCGAGTGCAGACTTAAGATTTTTAAACCTAGTTCATTCTCACCACTACCTGTGACGCCAGCCAGATCAAAAGGATTTATTTTAGATTGAGAGCTTGAGGAAAATTCGATGTACTCGCCGCCAACCGCTTCACATAAGCGGTCGTACTCATTTTCCGGATCTAGTACAATCACGTCAGTTCCAAACATTAAGGAGCGTAAAGCCTCTAATTTCACAAAGTAAGACTTTCCGGCCCCGGCCTTGGCAAAAACCACCGAGTTAGCGTTTTCCAAAGTAAAGCGGTCAAAAATAACTAAAGAACCGTTATGTTTATTAATACCATATAGAATTCCTTCGTTGCTGGTTAATTCTGATGAGGTAAAGGGAAACGTCGTTGCCAAAGAGGTCGTGTCCATGTTCCTGGTCACTAAAATCTTGTCTAAACAAGTCGGCGTGGTGGTTTGAAAAGCCTGTTCCATTTGTAAAGTGGCGTGTTTAGAAATAATCATGATCGAGCCTAGTGTCCCTTCGACCCGCTTAGTGACAGCATTTAATTCATCCAGGTTAGTGGCCGGAATCGTAATATATAAGGAGAATTGGAAAAAGCGTTCCGCTCCTTTTACTAATTGATCTTGCAGCGATTTAGCGTCCTCCAAAGCGGCCCGCACTGTTGGATCCACCACTTTACCATGCTCGCTATCGGAAGCTAATGTTGCCTCCATTTCGGCAATTTTATGCCGTAAATCATCTAAAACTCCTTGGGCTTGAACCGGATAATAAAACATGGAAATGTCTAAGGTATGATCAAAAGTAATTAATGGTGATAGCCAGTTGGCGCCGACGAATCTGGGGTAGCCGGAAACAAAGAGGGTCCTAAAAAAAGTGGTTCCGATTTTTAAATGATCAAAGTCTACCTCGATGGCTGAGGGAGCAATAATGTCGGCTACATTAACCATGCCGGCGGCCAAAGTTTGAGCCGGATTATCCGTCGGGGTTTCGGGAGCGGCGGCTGGTGTTTTTTTCTTCCCCGGTAATAAATCTCTAAAATTTAAGTATAAGGCCATAAATTAAGCAATCATCGGCTCCACAATGGGGGCGGTATATTCACTGGTATCCTTTATTTTCTGCTCCCTGGAACTGGCGGGGTTATAAATATCATAAAAAAGCGACACCAATTCTTCGGTGTTTAATTGCCGAGCTTTAACCCCCATTTTAGAAAATTCTTTAATAATATGATCTCTTTTGGGGATTAATTGGCTAACCGACTTCTTTAAAATATATTCGGTATCTACATAAACTCTTTTAGTGGTGACGCCAAATAAGTTTAGCAGCCAATCGAAGGGGCCACTCCCTGTCGCCGACGTGACAATTCCGTAAGGAATAATCACGTAGAATTTTTTATCTAAGACATCATTTTGGGTAATTAATTCTTCAATAAATTTTCGATACCCAATTACCTGGCCTCGTAACTTTTCATTAGCCTGGCCCTCTTCCGCTTTTGTGAGTATCTCCAAATAATTAGATACGTCCATTCTTTTACTGCGAATCACGATTTGAATCGGGAAAGATAGAGAATTTAATAGACCGGCGTAAGCGGCAATCATACTATCTTGCTCGCGTTCAGAAAGGAGGTCAAAGTTAACGGCGGTGGTTTGAATCACTATGGCCGCCCCGCCGGTTTTTAGAATCAAAGTATCATTCTTAATATCCGCGATATCAATGTGTTGCTGAGTGGAAGCATTTATGGGAGTGTTATATTTCATAGATTAGGCTTGCTGACGAAGTTTAACGTTGGTAAGAGCCTCCCATCAGCAATTACTTCCATTGTAGCAAACTTGCTCCCCGGGAGGCTCGCGGTGACCCGATATTTGCCGTTAGGGAGCGGGGTGGAGACTACGAATTCTCCTAAATCATTGGTTTTAAGGGCTCTTAAGGGGTCGCCGGTGTCATCTTTAACGATAATAATAACGCCTTGAATCAGTTTTCCCAAACTATCTTTAACAACGCCATTTATTACATTAGGGCTGGCAGTGAGAGAGCGGCTTTTGTCGATTTTTGGCTCTTCCAATATTTCCTGGGCGGCATTACCCATTGTAGGTTGAATAGGTACGATAGGTTTGATAGGTGTTATAGGTGTATTGATCGGTGGGTTGGTTCTTAAAGCGGCTAGGTTTTGTTTCATTTCTTCAAATTCGGCTGCGATTTGTTTTTTTTTAGTTTTCTCGTCTTCTTTAACCTTTAATTCCGCCGCTTCGGCAGCCTTAGTCTCCATTTCCAGTTTTTTAAGTTCCGCGGTTAGGAGTGGCGGGACTTCATCGACCGTTTTTGGGGCCGGCACCATCGTTGGCATTTGAACGGGACTGTTAAAACCCCGTTTTTCCCTAATTTTAGTCACCAATTTTTCTAAATTTGTGACTTGTTCGGTAATACTGGCCTCCTGGGGTTTAGTTGTAACCTCGTCATTATTAGGAAGGGACGCACCATAAACACTTTTAGCCGGAATATTCATTTGAGTTTGGGTATCTTCAATCTTTAAGGCGCGACCGGCATTACCTTCGGGAGTTACGGTCACTTCCGGTGGGGTTTCAATAGTCGTTGTGGTTGTCGTCGGAGCGGTCGTTGTTAAATTACCGGGTACTGAAACATTAAAATTTAAATGTTCTAAGTAAAGTTCTTCGGCGAGATCGAATTTATTTTTAGGTTTATTACTTTGGGCTGCTCCCAGATAAGTCATTAAACGGGCCCGAGAGTTGGCGGGAGCAATTATTAGCGCTTCATTTTTAAGGGCGGAGGCGTAATCAGCCAGTAGAAATTTAGGCGCCAGTGGCTCTTTTTTCCAGGCCCGCAAGGTCGGACTACTTATTGCTTTCCAAAAATTACGAATCCAAACATCCAGACCCCGATTTTCAAAAGGCACGAACGCAAAAGCCAAGCCTCCCAAACTAATAAGAGCAACAAGCGGCCACTTAAAAATAAATACCAGATGTGAAGAGTACACTGCATAGGCACCAACTACCCCTGTCGCGGCATATACGAATTGGCGGACTGTCATCGAGCCAATCAACTTAAATTCCACACTCATGATGTTCTGGGGAACGGGGTGCTGTTTACTGGATGAAAAGTCGGTGGTTGGTAGTGGCATCGACCCTATTATAGTAGAATGCAACCATAAATACACATGTCATTCCGGCCCCGGAGCCGGAATCTAGTAACAGATCAAAATTATAAATTAAAAATTTATTGTATATTTACTGGATTCCGGGTCAAGCCCGGAATGACTAGTGGGTTTGTTTTTGAAGTTCCTCTAATATTCTTTTCTCATCGCGGCTTAGTTTTTTAGGTATTTCGACGAGGATGCGAACAAAAAGGTCACCGCGGCCTCTTCCATGTAAATGAGTTAAACCTCGGCCCTTAACTCTAAAGTCCGTTCCAAACTGAGTACCACTGGGGATTTTTAGTTTTATATTTTCAACCCCAACTTCTTTGCGGTCGCTTAAAGCTGGGACTTCGACTTCACCGCCTAAAGCGGCAGTCGTAAAGCTGATGGTCTTTAAAGTGTACAGGTCATCTCGTTCCCTAGAGAATCTGGCGTCAGGAACGACACGAATCGTTAGCAGCAAATCTCCAGCCGGCGTCCCCGCCGGTCCGGCTTCTCCTTCGCCGGTAAACTTCATTTGGGCCCCATCATAAATACCGGCTGGAATTTTAATTTTCAGTTTTTTACCTTCAAAGTTTATGTCTTGTTCGTCTCCGTAGGCAGCGGCTAGGAAATTAATTCCAATTTGATAATGTTTGTCGCGACCCTTGCGACTGCGACCGTAGCCGCCACCAAAGAAAGATTCAAAAATATCACCCATGCCCCCTTGCCCAAATAGATCCCCTAAATCAATGCCTTCACCATTTGTTGAATACGTGTAGCTAAACGGTCCGCCGCCGGCAAAGGGATTACCACCATTCCCGGCTCCCGCGCCGGTCCCCGCGCCAAAGGCGTCGTGGCCAAACTGGTCGTAGGCCTTGCGCTTTTCGGGATTGGAAAGGACCTGGTAGGCTTCATTGATTTCTTTAAAGCGCTCCTCGGCGCCGGCGGTCTTATCTATATCCGGATGATGTTTCCGGGCCGCCTCACGAAAAGCCTTTTTTAAGTCGTCTTCCGATGATCCCTTAGGCACTCCCAAAACTTCATAATAGTCTCTTTTAGTTGACATAGCAGTTGAATATTAGCATTCTTTGGCAGAAAACGTATGGGTCTGATGATTACTTTCTTTTGAGTGTCTTTAAGAAGACATAGAGGCTAATAGGAAGAATTAACAATGGCAGTAATGCTGCGGGGATTCCCAGATTAAGCCGGTTATTTGCAAATATAGCAACAAATACAATCGCCGTGTAAGTAATTGTAAAGATAATAATTGAAATTACTGGGATCTTCATAATAAATAACACACCTGCTCAATTGATTTCATAGTCCCTCACGTTAAACTTTCCTTAAAGTAATTTCTTCTGGTGTTACCTTAAGTATATCAAATTTTGAATTAGCCACATAGATAGTTTTAGTCTCTAGTGGGTAAAATAGTGCAAGATTGTACGATCCTACAACTATTGAAAATGATTGACTAGTCGGCATTCCTGAATAGGTAAATCCTGAGTAAGATTTACCTATTTTAATTGTTATTTCCTCCTGATTCATGAAACCACCTCGCCTTCTTTAACTTCACCTGTTCCCTGTGGTCCTGGTTGTCCACCAGCTGGCGGAGGAGTTTGTGGACCTTTGTCGCCGGCTTGTGGTGAGCCTTTCGAACCATACATCGCTTCGCCGATTTTTTGGACGGCGAGAGATAATTCTTGGGTCTTGGCTTTTAGGTCAGCGACGGACGCAGTATTTAAGATTTCTCGCAGAGATTTAACTTTATCTTCAATGTCTTTCTTCACATCGGCCGCGACCTTGTCTCCCGCGTCCCGCAGGGATTTTTCGGCAGTATAGCAGAGGTTGTCGGCTTGATTGCGGGCTTCGGCTTGCTCTTTTTTAGCAGCGTCCTCAGCGGCGTGGGCGGCGGCTTCGCTAACCATCCGTTCCACTTCTTTTTTGTCGAGCCCAGTGCCACCTTGAACAGTGATTTTTTGAGATTTATTAGTGGCTTTATCTTTAGCGGTCACGTTTAAAATGCCGTTAGCATCAACGTCAAAAGTCACCTCGACTTGCGGCACTCCTCTTGGCGCGGTTGGAATTCCGTCTAGCATAAATCTACCTAGTGATTTATTGTCGGCCGCGAATTCCCGCTCGCCTTGCAACACGTTGACTTCGACTGAGGTCTGATTATCAGCAGCGGTGCTGAAGACTTGGTTAGCGGAAGTTGGAATGGTCGTATTTCTCTTAATAAGTGGTGTCGAAATGCCACCCAGCGTTTCAATACCCAATGTCAAAGGCGTGACATCTAAAAGCAGAATGTCTTTCACATCGCCACCAAGAACTCCGCCCTGAATAGCAGCCCCGACGGCGACGACTTCATCGGGATTGACGCTCTTGTTGGGTTCTTTACCGAAGTATGCCTTGACGGTCTCCACGACCTTAGGCATTCTCGTCATTCCGCCAACCAAAACGACTTCATTGATGTCATTTACAGTGAGACCGGCATCACTCAAAGCTTTTTTAGTTGGTTCCATGGTGGCATCGATTAAGTCGGCGACCAGTTGTTCCAGTTTGGAACGGCTAATTTTAACGCTCAAATGCTTTGGGCCTGTCGCATCAGCGGTAATAAAGGGAATGTTAATTTCGGTTTCTAAACTTGCGGAAAGCTCAATTTTGGCCCGTTCGGCGGCGTCTTTTAGGCGTTGCAAGGCTTGACGGTCACTACTTAAATCAACGCCCTGCTCTTGCTTAAAAGTATCAATCAGCCACTTAATAATCCGTTGATCAAAATCGTCACCGCCGAGGCGGGTATTACCATTGGTCGCTTTAACTTCAAACACACCATCGCCAATTTCTAAAATCGAGATATCAAAAGTGCCGCCGCCTAAATCATAAACGGCGATCTTTTCGCTTTTCTTCTTGTCTAAACCATAGGCTAAAGCGGAAGCGGTTGGTTCGTTAATAATTCGCTTGACGTCAAAACCGGCAATCTGACCGGCTTCTTTGGTAGCATTGCGTTGGCTGTCATCAAAATAAGCGGGCACGGTAATCACGGCTTCGGTAATCTTTTGCCCCAAAAAGGCTTCTGCGTCGGCTTTCATTTTAGCGAGAATCTGAGCGGAGATTTCTTGCGGAGTATAAGTCTTCCCTTCGATTTCAACGACCGCCAGGCCGTTAACCCCTTCCACAATCTTATAAGGGTAAGTTTTAGCTAACTCTTGAACAACCGGGTCTGAATATTTTTTCCCCATTAATCGTTTTATAGAAAAAACGGTATTTTTAGGATTCACAATTTGCTGCCGTTTAGCAGGAACACCAACGACGTTCTTATCAACCGTCACTACCGATGGTGTAGTATTGCCGCCTTCGGCGTTGTGGATAACTTTGGGGGTGCCCCCTTCCATCACAGCCATGCAGGAGTTAGTGGTTCCGAGATCGATCCCAAGAATTTTAGACATAATTTTAAATACCTCCTTTAGTATTTCCAACCTTAACTTTAGCGGCTCTTAATATTTTATCACCAATTAAATAACCCTTGGACCCAATTGCCACAACTTCATTTTCGGGGCCATCAACCATTTCCAAGGCTTCCATTGTAGCAGCATCAAACTTTTTTCCCAGGCTTTCCATTTCGGCAACACCAAAATCTTTTAAAACGTCGACAAATTTCTTGGTGGCTAACGTTAATCCCTCATCTTTTACATGATTCGCGGCGGCTTCCACCGCATCCAAAACCGGCAGCAATTCCGAAAGCAAAAAAGTATTGGCCATGGACGCGAAAGCTTGACGCTCTTCCAGCGTTCGTCTTTCCAAATTGCGATAATCAGCGACAGCCCGCTTCCAATTATTTTCTAGTTCATTACAGCGATCTTCCAGTGACATAAGACTACCAGGCTCCTCCCAAGTCGCTTAGCAAATTGTTAATGTGGCGAACGGCCGGAATGATTTGATTATAGTGCATCCGACTCGGTCCTAAAATCCCGGCCACGCCTTCAAATTTACCATTTTTAAAATTGGCGACCACTAAGCTGCAAGCGGCCAGTTTTTCTTCACCGATTTCGGAGCCAAAATACACTCTCACCTCTGGATTATCTTTGCCCATATTTACAATTTTAAGTAGTGATTCTGATTTATTCATGAGACGTAAAGCGGCCTGGGCGACATCGATGTCAAAAAACTCGGCGTTTTCGAGAAGATGATCGGCCCCGGAATGGAAAATATAGCCGTTAGTCGTGACTACCACACCCAGACTTTGAGTGGTATCGGCCAGGGCGTGAGAGGCGGTGTAAAAGAGTTTAACGGCCTCTTCCCGCTCCTGCCACAGGCGTTGCTTTAGAGCCACTTCTTGCAGAATAGGCAATTCTTCTTTAGTGACTAGATGTTCTAAGTAGTAGCGCCAACCAAGGCTAGTGGGGGCGCGGCCGGCTGAAGAGTGCGGCTGGCTAAGATAGCCTTTTTCGCTGAGAGATACCATTTCGTTACGAACGGTAGCGGGGCTCACTTTCATTTGGGTTTTCTCGACCAGATTTTGAGAACCGACCGGTTCGCTGGATTCGATGTACTCTTCGATAATGGCTTTTAGAAGTTGAGATTGGCGATCGCTTAAATCAGGAGTCATATTGCTTAGCAATAATAGCGTAAGAGTGATAAAATTGTCAAGATGCCATTAAAAAAATCACTGGGCCAAAACTTTTTAATTGATAACTTAGTAATTTGGGACCTGCTAGATGCGATTGATGTCCGGTCAAACGACGTTCTCCTGGAGGTAGGAGCCGGTTCCGGGGCCGTCACTACTGAGCTGGCCGGTCGAGCAGCTAAAGTATACGCGGTCGAATTTGATGAAGACTTGATTCCAGAGTTGACCTCAAACTTAGAGCAATTTTCCAATGTTGACATTGTTCCGGCCGATATTTTACGCTTTCTAGAAGATTATGACCACGTCAAATCTCTGGGGATTACTAAAATCGTGGGCTCCATTCCCTACCAAATCACTTCGCCTTTAATACACCTGGCTTTAAAATATAATTATCCGGTCATCTTCGTGGTCCAAAAAGAAATGGCGGAAAGACTAACCGCTAAGCCGCCAAAAGCAAATTATTTGTCGACTTTTGTGAGTCTGTGGGGTCAAGCCGAGATAGTTCGAACCATTGATCGGAATTCTTTCAATCCGGTGCCGGGTGTCGACAGTGCGATCTTGAAAATCGTTCCGCATCCGGTCGTCTCTTCGGTTGACCCGGTCGCTTTCTCTAAGTTTTTGCACAAAGGTTTTAGTAATCCTCGCAAGATGCTGAACAAAGTGTTTAATAAAGATTTATTAACGTCCTTAGATATTGATCCGATGCGCCGAGCAGAGACGTTGACTCTTTCGGAATGGTTAAAACTTTTTGATATCGAAATCGGAACGAGGGCTGAGCATGCTCAGCCCCTACAATAATCTGTAGAAGGCCTTCTGAAGATTCCGCGTAGGGGCGCAGCATGCTGCGCCTTCGGCGACTCACACAACCCAATTCCCCACCAGTTACCCGATAGTATTTGACTTTTCCTTGGTTTTGGGCTATAATATAAGGACAAATAAGTTAGTTACAGATTTCTGGTCCCCAAAAGGAGGGAGCCATGTCAACAGGTATAACGATACCGGACGAGATGTCACAGGACAGCAACGAAAGTTCGTTGCTAACTTTGAAGTCGGACGGTCAAATTCTCATCAAGTGGCGTTGCCCACGCTGCGGCGCCGATCACGAAACGTTAACGAGTTTGTCCTCTCTTCTTAACGAAGACGTTGACTTGCTTTGCGACCACCCGCAATGTGGCGGCTGGCATTGCATGCACGCGACGATTAGCTTAGAAATCGTTGTGAGTGGGGGTTATAAAGACACTTCGGACATCCCCCTCGAAGAACCAAAGTCGTAAGAATACAAGACAAATAGGAGAAAATTAAGTGAAAAAGCAAATAGGGTACGCGTTTTGGAAGTTTGTTGAGTTCGTACTGCTGACATTTTTGAAGATCGGTTTGTATGTTCCTCTAACTCGAAAGCGCGTTCTTGCGGCAATTGATTTTTGGGCATACGCCGATTTGTCTAAATCATTGAGGATGGAGCTTTGCTATCTTATGCAGGATTCTGTTTCTCGGTTAACCGGCCGGAAGATTTGCACTTACTGTAAGTACAGTATTAACCCAAATCTTCCTCATGAATACTGCGACAGGGAGTTGTCGAAGACTACCTGCCCGGTATGCGGATATGACCAAGTGTACCCAGCAGACGGTTGTGTTATTTGTCAGGAAAAAAAGCTTTGGGAAGATCACAACGCAGAGACGCCGAAATCTTGGAACATCCGTACCATAGAATGAGTTAACGATTCCGTAACCGCACGAGCCGACAGAGTCTGGTTTTCAAACCTCACTGTCGGCTCGTTTTTGTTGTATCGGACCGAGGACGACCCATGGGTCGTCCCTACAATTTGCCTCAAATTGGTAGTGAGCGAAGCGAACGTTCCAAATCTGAAGGAGGCCTCCTGAGATACGTGTAGGGACGAGGCATGCCTCGTCCTCAATTGCGTTATAATCGAGGGGTTTATGTCAAAGCACATTTGCCAAAGTGATGAATGGGCGGAGTT